>DASQJB010000178.1:0-10369 GCA_035631295.1 Bryobacteraceae bacterium
GGTCGGCGATCGCGATGGCGGCTAGCACACGGGCGCTCTGACGGGGGATATCCGTGTTACCCGCCGCCGAGGCGGCGATTCCACGCTCGATTTTGTCTCCCAGGCGGCCGGCTTGCGCCTCCGTCATCATGGAGCCGCACCAATCGAACACGAGAGCGAGTTGCCTTAGATCCGAAACAGCGTCGGCTTGGTTGCTCAGCGCCCATTCGATAGCCTTTTGTCCCGCGGGAGCGTTATGGGCGACCTGGTAATACAGCGCCGACGCGAAGCCAGGCTCCGGCATGGGCGCACCGTTCGCCATAAAACCTTCCAAGGTTTCCGCCCGGGCAGAGTTCCGCTCGCGCTCGCGCTGGAGGAGCCTCAGGCGCTGCTTGGTCAGAAGAAGGCGCGGCGGGTCAGTGTAGACGTGGAAGTCTTCGTCGGGCGCCTGCCCGGCTTCCGCCGTCGAAAGCAAGACCACCAGCGCGGTCGCGCACCCAAACCTCATGCCGTTGTACATACTATCTTGAGGCGCCTTTCTATGCTTTTATGCTAATGTGTTTTTATGCGAACCACGGTTGAAATTCCCGATGCCCTGTTCCGCAAAGCTAAGGCGCTTGCAGCGCTACAAGGTTCCAGCATGAAAGACCTCATCGTGCGGGCGGTGGAGCGTGAGACCGAGGCGATTACGGCCGCCAAGCCAAAACGTAAGAGTGAGCCCTTCAAAACTTCCCATCTTCGTCTGAAGAGTGGCGGGAAGCTCGACCTGACCGGATTCGATTTCGATGACCTTCTTGGCTGACGTCAATTTCTGGCTGGCCCTGGAGATAGACGACCACGTGCATCACGCGACCGCCATGAGCTGGACCGAGGAGGCTCCAGAAGACGATCTAGCGCTCTGTCGAGTCACCCAAAAGGGTTTCCTCCGGCTACTGACGAACCCGCATGTCATGAAAGGCGAGCCTTTCACAGCTCCCGAAGCATGGCGCTCTTACGACACTCTGCGCTCGAACCGCCGCGTCCGGTTCGCGGAAGAACCGCTGGGCCTAGAACCGTCCTGGCGAAACCTCACACGGCATCCGGGGACTGGACCTAATTTCTGGACCGACGCCTATCTCACTGCCTTCGCGGAGGCCGCGGGATTCTTGGTGCTGACTTTCGATCGGAACCTCGCCAAGCGAGCGGGTGAGCATGCGCGGCTTTTGGCGGCTATTTAATGTCCAGAATTTCTTTTTCTTTGGCCTTCGCCGCCATATCGATTTTGCCGATGTGGGCGTCGGTCATTTTCTGGACTTCGTCCAGCCCGCGGCGCTCTTCGTCCTCGCTGATGAGCTTGTCTTTCAACAGCTTCTTGAGATGTTCGTTGGCGTCGCGGCGGATGTTGCGAAGGGCCACGCGGTGATCCTCGGCCACGTGGTGCAGCCGCTTGACGATCTCTTTGCGGCGCTCTTCAGTCAAGGGCGGAATTGGCACACGCAGAATTTTTC
Organism: Bryobacteraceae bacterium; assembly: GCA_035631295.1. Classification (GTDB taxonomy): domain Bacteria; phylum Acidobacteriota; class Terriglobia; order Bryobacterales; family Bryobacteraceae; genus Palsa-187. Next base: position 1,467 of record DASQJB010000178.1, read on the forward strand.
CGTCATTGCCTGGATTCAGGCCCAGGTCCGATCCGCGAATCGCCTTTTCGATGGCGGCGATTTGCGAAACGTCCCACGGCTGGATGGTGATCATGGTGGGTTCCGGCACGTGGAGATTGGCGAGCTGATTGAGGGGCGTGGGCGTTCCGTAATAATCCACCTTCAGATTGTCGAAAATGCTCACCGAGGCGCGGCCGGTCCGGATGCTCGCCATCGCGTGCTGCAAGTCCGTCAGCGCCTTTTCCATGCGCGATTTTGCATTCCCCTCGACTTCTCTCACGTTCTTAAAAGTATTGGCGGCGGGCGCCGCGGTTGATTCTGGTTTCATAGCGGTGTCAGTGGATGAGCGTTCCGATCGGCTCACCTTTTGCCATACGCATTATATTGCCATGCACGGTCAAGTTGAAAACCACGATCGGCAGCCGGTTGTCCCGGCACATGGCCACCGCGGAAGCGTCCATGACGCGGAGGTCCCGCGCGAGGACTTGGGAATAGTCGATCTCCGCAAAGCGCACCGCGCCGGCGTGCGCCAGCGGATCTTTATCGTAGACGCCATCCACGCGGGTAGCTTTGGCGACCACGTCGGCGTGGATTTCCAGCGCGCGGAGGGCTGCCGCCGTATCGGTGGAAAAAAACGGATTGGAGGTGCCGCCCGCGAAGATCACGATCCGGCCCTTTTCCAGGTGCCGGATGGCGCGGCGGCGGATGTACGGCTCGGCGACCTGATGGATTTCGATGGCGGTCATCACGCGGGCCGGGATGCCGGTTTTTTCTAATGCGTCCTGTAGCGCCAGGGCATTAATGACGGTGGCGAGCATTCCCATGTGGTCCGCCGTCACGCGGTCCATGTTTTTCGCCGCAGCCGCCACGCCGCGAAAGAAATTGCCTCCGCCGACCACCAAACCGATCTGTGCGCCCGCTCGCGCCACGTCGGCGATCTCGGCGGCCAGCGAGCCCACCCGCTCCGAATCGATGCCGAACGGCTGTTGCCCGGCCAGCACTTCGCCGCTCAATTTGAGGAGAATGCGCCGGTAGGCCGCCACTTTCGCCTGACCACCTCCAGCCGCCATTTCGACTTTACTCCGCCGCCGCGGTGTCCCCGACTTTGAACCGCGAGAATCGCGAAACGGAGATGTTCTCGCCCAGCTTCGCGATTTTCGACTTGATCAAATCGGCCACCGTGGTTGTATTCTCCTTGATGAAAGGCTGCTCCATGAGGCAGACTTCCTCATAGAACTTATTCATCCGGCCCTCGACGATTTTGTCGACCATCTTCTCGGGCTTTCCCTCGCCAAGGGCTCGAGCGCGCTGGATATCGCGTTCCTGCGCCAGCACCGCATCGGTCACATCCTCCTTGCGGATGAACTTGGGGTCGGCGGCCGCCACTTGCATGGCCAGGTCGTGCACCAGCGTCTGAAAATCCTCGGTCCGCGCAACGAAATCCGACTCGCAGTTCACCTCGATGAGAACCCCAAGCTGCGATCCGGGATGGATGTAGCTGCCGATCACGCCCTGCTTAGTGGCGCGCGCCGCCTTTTTGTCGGCCGAAGCGATGCCCTTCTTACGTAGTACGATTTCGGCATCCTGCACGTTGCCTTTAGCCTCCACCAGCGCGGCCTTGCACTCCATCATTCCCGCTCCGGTGCGCTCGCGGAGCTGTTTTACGAGTTGTGCACTTATCTCCATAAAGTTTTCAGTTGTCAGTTATCAGTTGTCAGTTTTCACCCCTCAGCCGCCAGGACTGGCTACTGATAACTGACGACTGACGACTGATTACTGGTTCCGGCTTGAGACCTCTTCCGGCACTTGCTCCGACGCGGGTCCCTTACGTGGCAGCGACATGGACGGCAGATCTTCGTCCGGCATGCTTTCCGACATGAGCTGCTCGGCGTACTTGGGATCTACGTATTGGGCGTAGTCCGCGACCTCCTCGACGGGAGTCTCCTCGCCGGTCACCATCTCCTTCGCCGCGAAATCCTGCTCGGTGGCGAGCTGCCGCCCTTCCACCACGGCCTCGGAAATCTTGGTGGTGAACAGCCGGATGGCCCGGAGAGCGTCGTCGTTGCCCGGGATCACGTAATCCACTTTGTCGGGATCGCAGTTGGTGTCCACGACAGCCACCACGGGGATGCCCAGTTTGCGGGCCTCGTCCACGGCGATCGCTTCCTTATTGGAATCGATGACGAACAACATATCCGGCAAGCCGTTCATCTCTTTGATGCCCGCCAGATTCTGATTCAGATGTTTGCGCTCCCGCTCCAGCCGGATGATTTCCTTCTTTGCGCGGCCGTCCCAATTTCCCTCGGCGGCCATCGCATCCAGCTCCTTTAGCCGCTTAATGGAACGCTGCACGGTGCTCATGTTGGTGAGCAAGCCGCCCAGCCAGCGTTGATTGACGTAAAACTGGAGGCACTTCGTGGCTTCCTCGGCAACGGCTTCCTGAGCTTGCCGCTTGGTGCCGACGAACAGCACGGTTTTGCCCTGCGCCGCCATTTCGCCTACGTAACGCATGGCGTCTTTGAACAGCTTTAGGGTCTTTTGCAGATCGATGATGTAAATTCCATTACGTTCGCCAAAGATGTACTCTTTCATCTTTGGATTCCAGCGCTTGGTCTGGTGCCCGAAGTGAACGCCGGCTTCGAGCAATTCCTTCATGCTAATAGACGGCAAATAACCTCCTCTATTCTTGGTTTGGACGAACCCTCGCTGCGGCCCAAAGCGGAATTTGCAGCTCGGTGGTAAAAGTGCGCGAACCGGAGGCCCGCGGTAGTTGCCTCAACTGCACAACTAACGTTTGGAGAACTGGAAGCGCTTACGGGCGCCCTTCTGGCCGTATTTCTTGCGCTCGTGCTGGCGGGCGTCCCGCCGCAGCATTCCCAACTCTTTCAGCTTGGCGCGCAATTCGGAGTTGAACTCCAGCAATGCGCGCGCGATTCCTAACTTGGCGGCTCCAGCCTGGCCGCTGGGACCTCCGCCTGAAGTAGTAATCAGAATGTCGAACTTGTCCGCCGTCTCGGTGGCCAGCAGCGGCTGGCGTACGATGGCGCGCGACGCCTCGCTCGGAAAGTAGTTTTCGAACGCGCGGCCATTCACCGAAATCTGACCCTTTCCGGAGCGTAGAAACACCCTCGCGACGGCGCGCTTGCGCCGGCCGGTTCCTAAATGCTGTACTAAAGCCACAAATCTCCTCTGTTCTGTTTGCGCGGCCGTTGTGCTACGCCACCGTCAGCTCGACCGGTTTCTGCGCCTGGTGCGGGTGCTTCGGACCGGCGTACACCTTCAGCTTCCGGTACATCTGTTTTCCCAGCTTGGTTTTCGGAAGCATTCCTTGGATCGCCTCCTCCACCAGCTTTACCGGCCGCTTGTCCCGCATCGTCCGCGCACTGTTTTCGGTTAGCCCGCCCGGATAGCCCGAGTGGCGGCGATAAATCTTCTGCGTTTCCTTGCGTCCTGTGAGCCGGACCTTCTCGGCGTTCACCACGATCACGTGATCGCCGGTATCCAAAAAGGGAGTATACGCAGGTTTTGTTTTCCCCATCAGGATCATGGCGGCTTGGCTCGCCACGCGGCCCAAAATCTGGCCCTCGGCGTCGATCAGGCGCCACTGGCGCACGAAATCGTCCATCGAAGGAATTGCCGTTTTCATCTAGACAAACCTTTCTTACTGTAACACGAAGGCCACGCGGCTTACTCTAGCACGCGGGTCCGAGGACCGCGCGGGCGCGGCACACGTATGCGAGTTCCTGTGTCTAAGGTAGCGGATTCTCGAAAAGGCTGTCAAACGGCTCCGTCTCTCGGGTCTGTTCGGGCCGCGCGCCGCACAGGCGGAGCGAATTCTTTTTGGACGACCAAAGCCAATTTTCTGCCGCTGCTTTTTGCTTGCCGCGTCTAGGGGCATTGCAGCATAGCGAAGGGTGGGAGAGCGGACGGATGGAAGCCAGCCTTTTGATTTTGAAGGGCAGTCGGAATGCGGATGTGCTGTGACCGGCGCGCGGGAGCGGGCTGGCGGGAGGAGCGAAAAAACGAAGCCAGCGTCTGCGCGGCCGAGATGAAGAAACAAAGCGGGGGGCCGTTTGGCGGGTTGCTTTAGGGCAGCGGGTGTCGAGAAAAAACGAACCCAGCGGACGAGGCCCCTTGTCTCAGGGTGTATGGCGGCGGGCCGCAAGGTGGGAGGCGTGAGATGGAAGTGGTTGAATAACGAAAATCGTAGCCCCCTGAAAAATCCACTTCTTTACAGTCTTGTAACTAGAGAGCGTCTTCGGGCCAGGAAACCAGAACACGAAAGCATCTTCTGTGGATCTCGATTCGCGACTACTCCGCTCCTTCCTCGCAGCCGCTGACGAGTTGAAATTTCAATCGCGCTGCCGAGCTGAGCGCTATCCAGTGACCAATTGCGTTACAGTTGATGAGACAGCCGCGCCATCTGCAACCGCGAACCGAGTTCTGCTGCGCGCCAGCAATATACGGCCCGAGTTTCCAACGATGCGGCGTTCGAGGAGATTATCCCCGATAGTCGCCAGGATCTAGAAGCCAATTTGCTTTCGTGGGCTTTACTTGGCGCAACCCCACGCGCAACCGCACAGCGCGTGAACCGGCCTGACGACGCCGTTACTTCCTCGCGGCGAGGGTTCGGGCGGGAAGACACCAGAGGAGGCGTGGGGGAGATAGCTCGACCTGCTGCGCGCCCCCTTCGCGCAGAGTGGCGGCGTATTGGTTCACGCCGCGAGTGTCAAAAATCACCAGCCGCCCACCGGGCTTCAGGACTCGGAACATTTCGCGGACCAGTTGGGCGCGTTCGTCTTCGTCGCCGATTTGATGCAAAGCCAGCAGAGAGACTACGGCATCGTAGTGCCCATCGGGATAAACCAGCTTGGCAGGAGTGCCCGAATCAATGCGAATTTTTTCCGCGATGCCTTCGAGCTTCGCGTTTTGCTTCGCGGTCTCGACTGCTCCCGAAAAATCGACCCCCGTGGCGCGTCCGGATTTCAGCCGCTTCGCGGCGCCGATAAGCATCATGCCGGTTCCCGAGCCAACATCCAGCACGCGCTCATCGCCGCGGAGCTGGAGCGAATCGAGAATCTGGTCGCGCACCTGGAGTTTCGCCACGCGGCTCGACCAAATCATGTAAAATCCGGCAGCTAAAAACGCTGCGCCGATCACGCCCACGGCGATCAGGAGGTGAGCCGCGGGGCCGGGGTATTCGGCGCGGTTCATGAAGAACAGCGCAAGCGCGAAGGCCAAGGTCCAAGCCCCGCGCCAGAACATGCTGCGGACGGTATGGGGAGAGTCCAGCCCGTAGTTGGGCCCGGCAACCACTTCAGCGGCCATTTACGCTTTCACTTCCTCCAGCTCTTCCACTGGCTGTGGCGCGGGTGCTTGTTCCAGAGGCCTTTTGTACTTGCACTCCGCGTTCGGGCATTGCGCCACCGGACCGGCCTTCAGATATTTTTCGATCAAATAGCTTCCGCCGCATTCCGGACACCGCTCCGGAATCGGCTTGCCCCAGGCCACGAAATCGCAATCCGGATACCGGCTGCATCCGTAGAAGGTCTTGCCGCGCTTGGAGCGCCGCTCCACCACCTCGCCTTCCGAACAATTCGGGCATTTCACGCCGATGGTCTTCTGCTTTACGTATTTACAGTCCGGATAGTTGCTGCACGCGACGAACTCGCCGTACCGGCCATATTTCTTCACCATCTGATTCCCGCATTGCGGGCATTTCTCATCTAGCGGAACGTCTTTGGGCTTCTGCGCCTCGCCCAATTGCCTGGTAGTCTTGCAATCGGGGTAGCCGGAGCAGGCCAAAAACTGGCCAAAGCGCCCCTTCTTGAGCACCATCGGGCGACCGCAGTTGTCGCAGTACACCGCCTCGTCCTGCTCAGTTAAATCGGCCTTTTCAACATCCGGTAAATCCACGGGCAAGTCGCGCGTGTTCTTGCATTCGGGATAGCCGGTGCAAGCGATGAAGCTTCCGTTCTTGCCCCACTTGATCACCATGGGCTTGCCGCATTTTTCGCAGACGAGATCGGTGGGCCGCTCCATGCGCTTGATGTCGGTCATGTGACGCTCGGCGTGCTTCAGGTCCTTCTGGAAGCGCTCGTAGAACTCGCTCATGGCGATGCGCCAATCGACCTTGCCCTCTTCGATATCGTCCAGCTCGGTTTCCATGCGGGCCGTGTAGGTCACGTCGAAGAGATCGTCGAAGCTTTCGAGCAGCAGATCCGTCACAACCATGCCCAACTCGGTGGGGAAAAACTTTCCGCCGTCTTTGCGCACGTATTCGCGCTCCTGGATCGTGCCCAGGATCGAGGCGTACGTGGAGGGGCGGCCGACGCCATCGGCTTCGAGTTCCTTCACCAGCGTCGCCTCGGTATAGCGCGGGGGAGGCTCGGTGAAGTGCTGCTCGGGCTCGATGGAGCGGAACCGCAGCTTCTCGCCTTCGACAACCACCGGAAGCTTGTTCTTCAGTTCGTCGTCATCCGCGTCCTTCTGATCTTTACCTTCTTCGTAGACTCTCAGAAAGCCGTCGAACTTGGGAACGCTGCCCGTGGCTCGGAACAAATAGACCGCACCATCTTTGCCTTTTGCGTTCACGTCGATGGTGGTCTGGTCGAACACGGCCGGCGTCATCTGGGACGCCACGAAGCGCATCCAGATCAACCGGTAGAGTTTCATTTCGTCTTCGGCGAGAAATTTCTCGACGCTTTCCGGCGTCCGCAGCGAAGAGCTAGGGCGGATGGCTTCATGGGCGTCCTGAGCTTCCTTCTTGCTCTTGTAGGCATTGGGAGCGGCGGGGCGGTACTGCGCTCCGTAACGCTCGCCGATCATGCCGCGGACTTCCTCCAACGCATCGTTGGAAACGCGCGTGGAGTCCGTGCGCATGTAGGTAATCAGACCGACCAAGCCCTCTTCTTGGCTCAGCTCGACGCCTTCATAAAGCTTCTGCGCGAGCATCATCGTGCGCTTGACGCTGAAGCGCAGCTTGCGGGCCGCCTCCTGCTGCAAGGTCGAAGTGATGAACGGCGGCACCGGATTGCGTCGCTTTTCCCGATTGGCGACAGATTTGACGATGTAATTCGCGCCGTCCAGCGTCGCGACAATTGCATCCGCGGCGGACTGATCGGGAATCTCAACGTTTTCGTCGTCTTTCTTGGCTAAGTGGGCGCTGAGTTGCGGAGGCTTCTTGGCCGCCAAGTTGACATCGATGGTCCAGTATTCTCTTTTTTGGAAAGCGCGGATTTCGCGCTCCCGGTCCACGATGAGGCGCAGAGCGACAGTTTGCACGCGCCCTGCTGAAAGGCCCCGGCGGACTTTGTCCCATAGCAGGGGTGAGATCTTGTAGCCCACCAGCCGGTCCAGCACGCGACGGGCTTGCTGGGCGTCTACCAGGTGGAGATTCACTGCGGAGGGCTTTTCGAACGCCCTTTGGATTGCGTTCTTGGTGATCTCGTTGAACATCACACGGAAGATCTTCGGACCGTTTTTGCGATCTGCTAACTCTTCCTGGAGGTGAAAGCAGATGGCCTCGCCCTCGCGGTCCGGGTCGGCGGCGAGATAGATGGCTTGGGACTTCTTGGCCTCCTGCTTCAGTTCGGTAATGAGCTTCTTCTTGCCCTCGATGACCTCGTAATGGGGCTTGAAATCGTTGTCGATGTCAACGGCTAAGTCTTTTTTGGGCAGGTCCTTGATGTGGCCCAAGGAGGCCTTTACCACGTACTGCTTGCCCAAATACTTGCCGATGGTTTTGGCTTTCGCCGGCGATTCGACGATTACCAAATTCCTTGTCGTTCCAGCCATAAATGATGAACGCGAACCTTCCTCTGTTAAACAACCGAAATCGTAGCACAGGCCCTATGACCCATGTGGGGGCGGCATCGGGGCGTCCCTTTTCTCACCGCGCACAACGCCACGAGCAGTTGTGCCTCAGTCGGCCCAGACCTTCAGAAAACCCTTTCCAGGAAGCTGCCGGACCAGCCCGCTTAGCTCGAGTTCGAAGAGCGCCGCGATAATCTCCGATGACGAGTTGCCCCTGAGCGTTTCAATAAGATGGTCGAGCGAGAGGAAGCATCCAGCGACAGCGCCCCCAAAATCTCACGCGCTGCACGGTTTTCGATTCCCTTCAACTCGGATGATTTGAAAGCGCTTGAGGTTGCATTTTCACTGTTTTCCTGTAGATTCAATCGGTTGCGGCATTGGGTCACCAGCCTTTGGCGGTCTTGAAGACGAAGCTCCACCACCACGTCGTTCCATCCCTGAACCAGCTTGGCGCCTTGTTTAATCAACAGGTTCGGCCCCCAGCACATCTTAGAGGTGATGTTGCCGGGGACTGCGAAGATCTCCCGGTTCTGTTCGACCGCCAGCTTCGCTGTGATGCCCGATCCGGAGTATTCGCTTCCTTCGACGACAAGGACTCCGACCCCCAGTCCGCTCACGATCCGGGCTTCTTACCGGAAAATTCTGAGGGTACGGCGGGGTGGACGTGGGAAATTCCGAAATGATTAACCCTTTCTCTGCGATCTCCGAAGCAAGCTTCCTGTTTTCAGCCGGATAAATTCATCCACGCCGCAGCCGAAAACCGCGAAGGTATCGCCACCCGCTTCCAGCGTGGCCCTGTGCGCGGCTGTGTCGATGCCACGAGCCCATTCCGCTGACGATAGTAAGCCCTGCCAGGCATGGATCCTTGGCGAGTCGGGCTGCTCGCCGCGGTTCCATAAGCTGTCGGCCGGCGGGTTCCGACGATTGAGAGCATCAAACTTTGGAGCAGATCCACACGGCCGCGGGCGAACAGGACGGGCGGTGGATCGAAGATTTCGCGCAGCCGAGGGGGATAACCAGGGTCGGCCAGGGGGATCAGTGATGTCCCGTGCTCGATTAACTTTTGATGCCGCGTGACGGCGTCCTCG
>DASQJB010000179.1:0-6403 GCA_035631295.1 Bryobacteraceae bacterium
GCTCATCTGCTCGGATCACCTTAAGGGTTTAGGTGTACTGCCCATGCAAAACCCGCCGAAATGCACTCTCCAGGCCGCGAAAAGCAGCCTATTTTCAACGAAGAATGAACAGCTTAGGGGTTGATTTGTTGACCAGTATCCAACGAGTCCGAGGCTCAACGAGGGGAGCAGGCTCGACCACTTTTCTTCCTCTTCGCCTCACGGTTCTTCCGCGTCAGCGCGAAACGGTAAACTCCGATTTCAGGAGCACCTTTATGAACTATCCCTTCGACAGTATTTGCCAAGCCAGTGAGTTGATACGACTGCGTAAGCTTTCTCCCGTCGATCTGCTCACACGGTGTTTACAACGAATTGCCGAACTTCAGCCGCGTCTGAACGCTTTTATCACGGTGACCTCCGAGAGCGCGCTCGAAGCGGCGAAATTGGCTGAGACGGAAATACGACAGGGCCAATGGAAGGGTCCCCTGCACGGCATTCCCGTTGGCATAAAAGATTTCTACGATACCGCCGGCGTGAGGACGACGGCTGCTTTTGAACACTTCAGAAATCGTGTTCCTAAGGACGACGCCGCGAGTGTGGAGAAACTGAAGAAGGCAGGCGCGATCGTCATTGGCAAGACGAATATGCACACGCTCGGAGCAGGAACGACGGGGCTTGAGAGCTATTTTGGGCCGGTCAAGAACCCTTGGAATTCCGAGTATATTCCCGGCGGCTCGTCAAGCGGTTCGGCGGCCGCGGTTGCCTCCGGTTTGTGCTACGCGACGCTCGATACCGACGCGATTGGATCCTGCCGGCTACCGGCCGCGTGCTGCGGTGTAGTCGGATTTAAGGGAACATACGGCTTGATTGATTTACGGGGCATCCTCAAAGGCGAGCAACCGCCGGACGAGCAGATCGTTTGGATGGCTCATGCGGGCATTACCACGCGCCACGCAATGGATACCGCTATTGTTCTTGACGCCCTCGCTAGGAGGGACGCCGAAGCCAGTTTTGTCACCGCCCTCGCTGAAGAAAGGCCACTGCGAATTGGCGTGGCGAACAATTGCAAGGCCGCAACGGCAGTGATGGATGGGTTCGAACGAGCCGTCGAGACCATCCGGGGCTTTGGTTATTCGATGGAAACCGTGGCGGCTCCGTTTGTCGCGTTGAGCAAAGGCATCGGCAACATCGCAGCCGATCGCCAAGCCATCGCTAGCCAGAGCTTCCATGAGATCGAGGTCCTGCTTTTGCCGGTCACGGCGACAACCACCTTAAGGATCGGGGACGCCAGTCAGCCGTCGGCGCTTTCGGCGGAAAACACCATGTTCGCCAACTATTACGGTCTGCCGGCCGTGAGCGTCCCTTGCGGCTTTGACAAGCACGGTCTTCCGCTCGGATTACAGATCGTGGCTAAGCCTTGGGACGAAGCCGCCGTGCTTCGTCTGGCGCATCAGTTCCTGACCGCAACCGGACTTGATAACGCGCGACCGCCGGTGTGATTCAACGTCGCCCTGCTACGATGTGTCGAGAATCATCGCGAACATCCATGCAACTTCAAAAGCCCGATGCAGACATTTTCATTCCGGATGAGGTCCCACTGGCTGAGGCGCTTGGCCGCACGACTCATTTCTGCATTGCTGCGCACCAGGACGACATCGAAATTATGGCCTATTCGGGTATCGCGGAATGTTTCGCGAGCGATGAGAAATGGTTCACTGGGATCGTGGTGACAGATGGCAAGGGAAGCCCTCGCTCGGGTGAATATGCACGTTATACCGATCAGGAGATGCAGCAACTGCGGCGCCGGGAACAAAGAAAAGCGGCCTTCGTTGGCGACTATTCGTGCCAATTCCAACTTGGATACTCGAGTGCGGAAGTGAAGGACACCGGTTCCGCAGCTGTAACCGATGACCTCCGGAGCATCCTTTTGGCCGCGAAGCCCGAATTCATCTACATCCACAATCTAGCCGATAAACATGAAACTCATATCGCGCTCGCGCTGCGATCGATCGAGGCGATTCGATCTATTTCGACTGAAATTCGTCCGCGCAAGGTGTATGGCTGCGAAGTGTGGCGCGATTTGGACTGGTTGCCCGACGAATCGAAGGCGGCGCTCCCTAGTTCTTCCAGGCCGAACATTGCGGCTTCATTGATCGGCGTCTTCGACTCTCAGGTAACCGGCGGAAAGCGCTACGATTTGGCGACAGCCGGCCGCCGCCTCGCAAATGCGACTTACTTTGCGTCGCACCAGACAGACGCCGAGAGCAGCTTGACGTTTGCTATGGATTTAACAGAACTCGCGTTGACGCCTGGTCTCTCGGTTAACGACTTCGTCCTTAGCCTTATTGACCGCTTTCGAGAAGATGTAGATCGTCGCCTTTCCTGCTTTGCATCTACCAGAAATGCGTAGCGACCACCTTGGGCGACGTGGGCGAGCCGGAAATTACTTTTACATGCACGACTAACTGGAGATTCTTCTGCTGCCATCCGGCGGGGGCTCCACGAAGGGCTTCGGTCATCAGCTCGGGATTGGTGACTAAATCCGCTGCGGCGTCCGTTCCATATTGCGTGATGCCGGCGACTTCCACTAGCATGGCGCGTGTATCGGGGTGAAAAACTCGCGAGACGATGGCGTAGTCTTCCTCGGTATGCCTGTCGGCGGGCAGATTCGGCAAGGACCACGGCGTCGGGGCTCCGCCGTCGGTGATCCCGATAGGACGCCGCGCGCCATCGATGAAAAAGCGCATCTCCCGGCTGATCTCTCGCCAACGCGTGTACGAATAGCCGACCAGAATCGCTGGTCCGGTTCGAAGGTCCTGAAACGATACTTCGTTGCCGACCTTCAAGCGGTAGGGACGGCCCATGCGAGTCAGCATGGAGCTCAATCGCGAGATTGCGATCAAATCGCCGCCTCCCACAAACTGATCGGGCAACAGAACGAAATCCTCGGCACGCGGCTTGGGATGTTCATCGGAGTCCAGACCATAAACCGGGACGAATGCCGCACTCAACAGCACGGGGGCTTCGCCGGTAAGAACTGGCCCCCAAAATTGGTCCAGCGCAGTGTTGGCCGGTCTCGTGCGCAGCCAGACGATTCCGGCGGCCACGAAGCAAACCAGCGCGGCCAAAGCTATCCATAAGTGCCCGCGCGTTTTGGCCGCCGGCTCAGGCGGAACGTAAACTTGAGGCGGCGCGGAAGGCTCGGGAGCGACAGTGGGCGCTTCGGCCAGGTGAAACTCGGGCACATAGGCGCCGAGTGGCAGTTCGATTCGCACCGGGTCCAGCGCGCCTTGCTCGGAGTAGTACAAGCCGAGCCGTTTGCGCACTTCTCCGGCCTTCACCCGGACTGTTGCATCCTCGCCGGGATCGTAGTCGGTCGAGCGGCCGAAGACTTCGATTCCGATGATCCGCTCCTTGAGGTGTTCCGCCTGGCCGTTCAGAGCGTGCTCCACCACGTACCGCAAGAACTCCTGGCTGCGTTTGCTGGTGCGAAATTCCGCGCTGGCGAGCACGCGCTCCAGTTCCTCACGGACGACCTCCGGAGACACGTGGGGCGAGCGTGCAGTCCCTGCCATGAAAGTTCATTCTAGCGCGGAAACCGCTGGAAACATGATACGTTCGATGCAGTAACGAACGGGTGCATAACGGGCTGGCAACCGTTCTGAACTGGACAGGGACGCGGTCCAGGCCCGAACATGCTCTTCGGACACCAACATGTCCAGAATGCTTCAGGAGATTCGTCAGCAGCCCGCGACACTGCGCCGGACTTTGGAACGCGGGTTGCGAGGCGTTCGCGGGCTGGAGCGGCGCCTCGGAAAAGACCGGCCGCGCCTGGTGGTCATCGCCGCCAGGGGAACCTCGGACAACGCGGGCCAGTTCGGCAGGTACTTGATCGAGATCACTACCGGCATTCCCGTGTCGCTGGCGGCTCCGTCCGTCGTCACGCTCTACAAGAAAGGATTGGACCTGCGGGGCACGCTGGTGGTCGGAATTTCCCAATCCGGGGAATCCACGGACACCAATGCCGTCCTGTCGAATGCGCGCAAGCGCGGCGCGATTACCGTTGGCGTCACAAACGAGCCGCGCAGCACGATGGCGCGAACCGCCGAGCATATTCTGCTGGTCCACGCCGGCGAAGAGCGTAGCGTCGCCGCCACCAAAACTTATACGGGCCAGTTGCTGGCGCTTTATCTGCTTGCGTCCGCGCTGGGGGGCTCGGTTCGCGCCGACGACCTCCGCCGGATTCCAGGCTCTGTGGAGGCCATCCTGCGGCAAGAGTCGCGGATCGCCGAGGCGGTCGAGCGCTACCGGTTCATGAGTGGCACTGTGACCGTGGGACGCGGACTGAACTACGCCAACGCTCTGGAATTCGGCCTCAAGCTCATGGAGACTTGCTACGTGCTTGCGGAACGCTTCTCCGCGGCGGACCTAATGCATGGACCGATCGCAGTTGTGGAGCGCGCCTTTCCGGTCTTCGTATTCGCACCCCCGGGGCCTACCTGGCCATCGACATCGCGGGTACTGAAACGCCTGGCGGAGCTAAGTGCAGACACGTTGGTGATCACCGACAGCGCCCACGCAAAGGCCATTAAATCGACGCGCGCCATCGAAATTCCGGAGCCGCGTCTTTCACATGCGATAGAGGATCTCTACACTCCCATCCCCTACATCATTCCCGCGCAATTATTCGCCGCGCATCTGGCGCGGGTCAAGGGACTCGATCCGGACCGGCCTCGAACCTTGAGCAAGATCACTCGGACGATGTGAACTCATGCGGCTGACTTACCTCGACTGGGCCTGGATCGCGCTTTATTTCGTGGGAAACTTCGCCATCGGGTTGTACTATCGCCGGCGTGCCGGCAAGAGCATCAGCGAGTTCTTTCTCTCCGGGAGGAACGTGCCGTGGTGGCTGGCGGGCACCTCCATGGTCGCGACAACATTTGCCGCGGATACGCCATTAGCCGTCACCGGGATGGTGGCGAAGGGAGGGATCGCCGGCAACTGGCTGTGGTGGAGCTTCGTTGCAAGCGGGATGCTGACGGTGTTCTTCTATGCGCGCCTGTGGAGGCGCTGCGGAGTCATGACGGACATCGAATTTGCCGAAGTGCGCTATTCGGGCAAGCCGGCGGCTTTTTTGCGCGGCTTCCGCGCGTTGTACCTGGGCATTCCTATTAACTGCATCGTGCTGGGGTGGGTGAACCTCGCCATGGTGAAGATTCTGATGCTCACGCTCGGCCTCACGCGCGTGGAGGCGTTGATGGCGGTGGTCGGCATGATCGCGCTTACTTCGATGATCTCCACCCTTTCGGGGCTTTGGGGAGTTTTAGTCACGGACCTGTTCCAATTCTTCATCAAGATGACGATGGTCACCGTGCTCGCCTTCGCGGCGGTTCAAGCCGTGGGCGGAATGAGCGCCCTCAAGTTGAAACTGGAGCTGCTGGATCAGGCGCGCGGCGTGCGTCCAGGCACGCACAGCTCGGTCCTGAGCTTCATCCCCGATTTGAACTCGCCGTGGATGCCGATGACTACTTTCCTGGTCTACATTTCCCTCAATTGGTGGGCGACCTGGTATCCGGGCGCTGAGCCGGGGGGCGGCGGATACGTCGCTCAGAGAATGTTCTCCGCGAAGGATGAGAAACATTCGCTGCTGGCAACGTTGTGGTTTAACATCGCTCACTATGCGATCCGTCCGTGGCCTTGGGTGCTGGTCGCATTGGCTTCGCTGGTGCTGTTTCCGGGATTGCAGGACCCCGAAACGGGATACGTCCGCGTCATGATCGCCTATCTTCCGGCATCGCTTCGCGGACTGATGCTGGCGGCTTTCGCGGCGGCCTATATGTCTACTATCGCCACCCAATTGAACTGGGGCGCGAGCTACATCGTGAACGATTTTTACCGCCGCTTCCTACGCAGAGTGGCGCCGGAATCGCATTACGTTCTTATCTCTAAAATCGCCACGCTGCTGCTTACAGTGGTCTCCGGGGTGGTCACCTTTTACCTCAACTCTATTGCCGGAGCCTGGAAGCTTCTGATCGTGACAGGCGCGGGCACTGGGCTCGTTCTGCTGCTGCGTTGGTTCTGGTGGCGCATTAATGCATGGAGCGAAGTTTCCGCGATGAGCGCCGCCTTCGTGACTTCTCTGACGCTGCAGTTGGGAGTCGGCCTGGACAGCGACAAGCCAGTGGATTTTGCATGGATCATGATCATCACGATTTCAGCGACTTCCATCGTTTGGCTCACGGTCACGTTTTTGACAAAGCCGGAATCCGAGCAGACGCTGCTCAAGTTTTACCTTCGCGCGCGTCCCGGAATTTCGGGATGGGGACCGATTGCGCGGCTCGCTCCGGACATTCGGGACGCCAATGACGGCTGGCGCCGCCTGCTGGATTGGTTCGCAGGGTGTGTGCTGATTTACGGCGTGCTG
>DASQJB010000180.1:0-3096 GCA_035631295.1 Bryobacteraceae bacterium
GCGGCTCTGCGCATCTCGCACGGCCTGCATATCGGACTGCAACAAAGCTCACGGCGGTCTACCGGAGGCCAGCGATTGACCCGCCGCGCGCTGGTCGTCACCGAGGTCGCCCTCGCCCTTTTGCTGTTGGTAGGCGCCGGCTTGCTCCTGCGCAGTCTCGAGCGCCTGTTCGCCGTCGATCCCGGATTCAATCCCTCGCACGTGCTGGCGATGCAAGTGCAGATTTCCTCGTACCGACGGTTCCCCAGCAGCGCTGCAATCCACCGATTTTACGCTGAGGCGCTGGACGCCTTCACGCGCGTCCCAGGCGTCGAGCAAGCCGCTTTCACCAGCCAGTTGCCGTTGAATGCCGATACCACCGAAATATATGGCGGGCATTTCGAGAACGACATCGATCCGCACGAGAGCAACGCGGCGTTTCGATCGGCTGTGACTCCAGGCTACTTCGAGTTAATGGGAATTCCGCTCATTCGCGGCCGGTTGTTCGCGCGGCAGGAAATGGAGCCTGGTGCCGCGAGGCCAGTGCTGATCAATCAATCATTTGCGCGGCGGAAATTCCCCGGCCAGGACCCGATCGGCAAGCGCGTTCGCTTCGGCGGACCGGACAATCGCCCGTGGGATGTCATCGTGGGCGTCGTGGGCGACGTGAACCAGATTTCCTTGGCGGGTGGCCAGGCGGACACCGTGTACGTCACGACCGCCCAGTGGCTCTGGGCCGACAGCGCGCTGTGGCTGGTGGTGCGGTCGCACGGAGACGCGGCCGCGCTGGCTCCTGCCGTTAAGAAAGCAATCTGGTCGGTGGACAGGGACCAGCCGATTGTGCGGGTGGCCACCATGGAGTCGATGGTGGCGGCATCGGCCGCCCAGCGGCATTTCGCTCTGATCCTGTTCGAGGCATTCGCGCTCCTGGCTCTGGTCCTCGCGGGCATCGGCATCTTCAGCATCCTGTCCGGCAGCGTTACGGAGCGCACGCGTGAGATTGGTGTGCGGTCGGCGCTCGGGGCTTCCCGTGGTGACATTCTCGCGCTCGTCATTCGCGAAGGAATGACGCTTACGGGACTCGGCGCCGCGATTGGGCTGGGTGGGGCCGTGATTGCGAGCCGCGCCCTCGCGACCCTGCTGTTTGGCGTGTCCCGACTCGACCCGGTGACGTATTTTGGCGTGACGGCGTTGCTGGGTGGAGTGTCCGCCGCCGCATGCTGGATACCAGCTTGGCGTGCGATGCGGGTCTACCCGTCGATCACCTTGAGGGTGGAGTAGCCGTTAGATCTTCACAGCAGGACGTGCAGCGCGCTATTGCGGCTAATTTTGTCCGGCTGCTGGAGCCCCGCAATTCTTTTGGCATTTCGTGGGCATTACGAATTTGTCTTTGATTTTGTCGCGGTAAGCCGGATACATGGTCTCCGCGCCGCCCATCTCGGCTTCCACCGGAATGCCGTAGAGCTTGAACATTTCGTCCAGGAAAGGATTCTTCCCTGGAAGATTGTGGGGAACTCTGCCTTCCTCCACGCCCTCATCGCCGATCAAGCAAGGCGGGCCGCCCAGATTCATGGGATTCGTGGTAAGCACGAACGTCCGCGTGATGTAATAAGGCTCCGTCAAATAAATGGGGTCCTCGAGCGCAGAAGCCAGAGTCAGCATGTCTCCGTGACGGATGAAATGCGTAATCATAGTGGCCTGATCGCTCGTCATAACGCCATTACGTCGAAGATAGCCCGTCATCATATGAGTGGTGGTGGCGGTGAGCACGTCGCCATCCCAGACGCCCGAAGTGAAGCCTTCCTGGCTATGGGGAGCGTTCTTGGAGGGGCTCGGGCGGCCATCCATCCAAATTCTCATCGGCGCGCGGTCTTCCCACGCGCCCACGATCCACGCCACAGTCTTTCCCGTCACCGGATCGGCTTCGTTCCAGATCTTCACTCCAAAGGTTCCGATCATCATGTGCCACTGCGAATAGAAAGCGCAGATCCGCTCGGGCATGGAGATTTGCGATTGCGAATAGCTCAGCGCCTTGGCGCGGCCAGATTCGTTAAAGGGGATGCCCGCGAAGTCCACGGGATTGGGACCGGCGCCGCGTTCCAGCGCATCTTCGTGGTTCTTGGAAGCCCACGATCCGGAGAGTTCCACTTGCGCCAGCGCGGGCAGGCCCGTGCACAGCGACAACGTAAAGATGATTCTTGCGCACGTCATAGTTTTCCTCGTCGTTACCATTTCGCCGAGCATGGCGTGGGATTCCAGCCCGAATCGCTCGCTTGCTTCTTGAAATGCGAAGTAATGATAAACGGCTCCCGCAAATATTGGGGATCCGTCGTCACGATCGTGACGACCAGCATAATATCGCCATTATGTTCTTTGATCATGTCGTAATTCTCGGTCAGGACAGCATTTTCGCTATACGGAACGCCGTTTTTACGGAGATAACCGGGTTTCAAATGGGTGGTCGTGACCTTCAGCGATCCTTTCCCCTGCGGCGGCGCGTTAGGATCGGGCGGGGCGGCGCCTCGGCCTCGCGCCGGGACCTCCCAGACAGCCGCCGAATCTCCTTGCAGCGCCGGCGGTCCGGTGGGCGCCTTCCAATCGCCGAAATGGAAAAGGCGGGTCTGCTTGCCGGCGTCCGTCTCCAGACGCAACGTCTGAGCATCCTGCCAGGCGATGTGGAGATGCTCCGGCACGCGCAGCAAGGCCGGCGCTCCGTACGCCTTGCACTCGTCCCCGGACGCTTCATCCTTGGCCGGATTCCAAGCGTCAGCGACCCTGCGGGCCTCCGCGGTCATCGGAACGCCTTGATAATCGCCCGGAGCTGGCATCACCATGCGGTACCGCCAGTCCTCGTTGACAATCGAGACCCAATAGCCGGTCAAGTCGACAGGAGCGGCGGCCTGGGCACTCTGCGCCGGTCCGCCTCGCCCTCCGCCGCCGCGCTGTGCCTCCAGCGGAAGAATTGTAAATAGCGCTACGGCTAGCGCTAACCTGCTTGCATTTCCATGTCTCATGTTTTCTCGCTTGGCCCGCGCGCTTATTTCTTGCTGGTCAGACTCTTGTAAATGGACTCGACAAACGCATTGGTGGAACCCGGCTGAGTCCCATACTCGGTCT
>DASQJB010000181.1:0-9378 GCA_035631295.1 Bryobacteraceae bacterium
GGGACAACTTGAACTCCCGGCGGAAGAATGCCGTGATTCAGCTTCTCCACTTCGGCGTGGATTCCCACCAGCGTCGAGTCGGAGTCCGCGCCTTTGCGCATCAGAACAATGCCGGAGACGACATCGTCATTGTCGATAATCTTCCCGTTGGAGAGGTGTCTCGCTCGCGCAAACTGGCCCAGCCGTACTTTCGGGCCCTGCTGAACCATGGCGATATCCCGAATGCGCAAAGGCGTCCCATTCTTCGTCGTGACCACCGTTTCCGCAATGTCGGCTGCGTTGTTCACCAAGCCAACTCCGCGGACGTTGATCTGCTGCGCGCCCGCCTCGATGAAGTTGCCGCCGGCGTTTACGTTGTTATTCGCCAACTGCTGTTCCACCTGGCCGATGTTCAGGCCGTACGCGACCAACTTTTCCGGATCCACGCGGACCTGGTACTCGCGCGTCTGGCCGCCGAAACTGGCGACGTCCACCACGTTCGGCACGGATTTGAACGCGCGCTCCACCACCCAGTCTTCCAGCGTCTTCAACTCCATCACGTCGTATTTGGGATTGTTGCTGCGCAGAGTGAAGAAATAGATCTGCCCCACCGGGCTCCAATCCGTTCCCATTTGTGGCTGTAAACCCGCCGGTAAGCTCACCTGGGTGATGCGCTCCACCACTTTGGCGCGATTCGCATCGTTCTGCGATTCGTCGTCGAAAATCATGGTTACGCTGGACAATCCGGCCAGCGAGACCGACCGCAAACTCGTGATATGCGGAATCCCGTTCATGGCGATTTCGATCGGGATCGAGACTTGCTGCTCTACTTCTTCCGCCGCGCGGCCAGGCCATTGCGTGATGATGGTGACGTAGTTATTGGCGACGTCGGGATAGGCCTCCACCGGCAGATTGTGAAAGGAAATTCCTCCCCAGATCAGCAGAAGGCAGGCGGCGGTCAGAATCAGGAACCGGTTCCGCAGGGAAAAATCGACCAGAGCGTGAATCACAGAGGTTGCCGTCGACAGTGACGACTCGGAGCCGCGAGCGCCAACTGTATGTTCGCTAAGTCAATAGGTTAGCGCAGTCGCCGCCGAGCCCCGTCGTTCAGGAAAAGCAAAAAATATGGCGGGACCGGGCCACACGCTTCCGCTTCGTGTGCAGCCCGGCCCCGCCTGATTGACGGCGGACTTGCTCCGGGAAATCGCCCGAATTGTCCGATCCGTCGAGCCTTAGCTCCTAGGTCTGTCGAGCCTTACGGCTTCTTCTCGACGATGTTGTTGCCGAACATGAATCCCAACTCGGCAACGGCTCGAAATTGATTGTTGTCGTTCCCGTTGGGGCCAAATACAAGGCCCGGCGTGTAGCTGCCGACATGAGCGATGCCAAGGTCTCCGCGCACAAAGAAGCCTCCGGCTTGGAACGTCGGCGTCACCGTGAAGGATGTCCCGTTGCTACCCGGCCCATACATAAGGTTGACGACGTTCGGATCCGTCGTTTTCCCCGAGCTGGCGATGTACTCAAATCGTGCGGGCAGTGAAAAACCGTGCGGGAATGCGTGACTCGCGAGGATCGCAAAACCGTTGGTGTGAGCCCCCTTGACCACCCCGATCGCCGCGTTCGTCGGAACGCTGGTGTATTGATAGTAGGGCTGAATGATCCACGACCCCTTGTTATACGTGTAAATCACATTGTAAATACTGCCGTTGTTTTGCACCGGCGTAGCCAAGGTCAGGAACTTCGTCTGCCCTAAGTTTCCGCCCGCCACGAACGCAAGACTGTGTGGCCCGTTGGTATACGCCAGCGAACCGCTCATCCAGGTGTAACGGTTGGAGTAGAAGCCGTCGTTCCAGCTCACCGATGCGGTGAATTTGCCCATGGTTTGATTCACCTGGATTCCGCGGCTGATCGCGGTTTCCTGGTTCCACAGCAGGCCGCGCTCGACGTTCATATTCTCGAACGAAAATGTGTACTCCGCGCCGATCAGCGTCGGCAGAGAACCGATCTCGAAGGAAGTGTTCTTTCCAGCTTGTAGCTTGAGAAAGCCCACCGGTACGGGACCCCACAAGTTGGTCACCGTTTTGTCCGTGGCGAGGAACGGCGCGCCCAGATCGGGAATGTTATAGGCGCCCGCCTGCAAGTAAAACTGGAACCAGCCATCTGCCTTTTGAATGAACACCTGGCCATTGCTCAGGGCGGCTTGATGATTATCATCGCTCGGAATCGGATTGTTCTGCGCGAAGCCCATGCCCGTGAGCAGGCCGTTTACTGCGATTTTGCCGAAGGGACCGGCATCGAACATCGCCGGAGGAAGCCCTTGAAGCGGGCCGGTGATCGCCGGGGTCGGAAGCGCCGTTGGAGCGGCGGGCGCCGGCGCCGCAGGCGTCGTCGACGTCGCCGGCGCGTTCTGGGCCTTCAAAATCGTGGCTGCCCCGAAGCAAAGCACCGGAACAAACGCGTAGACACACTTTCTCTGTATCAAGGTAACTACCTCCTTTGTAGTTGAGCTAAGGAACGTTTTGGACCCGCAAACGTGGCGGAAACTGACCCACTCCTTCAAGCTGACGAGGCTTTAGCTGCCAGTCTACGCGCACCTAAGCTAAATTTCCAATAGATATTTTTGATGACCGTGATGTTAAAAAGTGCCCGGCGCCTAGCGCTTTCGGGCTGGAGGCGCTTCCACTCCGCTCAACTTCGCCCTCTCGATCACGGTCTTTAGAAAACCCGAAGCTCGCGCGTCATCAATGAATCCATTCAGGAAGTCGACCGCCGCCGCATTGCCCTTCGCGATAACCATTGCCTGCTCCACGGCGAAAAAGTTGTCGGGCAGCAGGCGCAGCCCAGGAAATCTCGTGGCCATTTCCGACAAGCGCTGCCGGTTCGTCGCGCAAGCGTCGATCTCGCCGGCCCCGAGCATCTTCTGTGCCGCTTCAGCCCCCAGGCCCTGAATGCTCTTGAGTTCGGCATGCTGCAGAGTGCGGCTTAGGTACAACTCCCCCGAATCTCCCTTCGGCGCCGCGATGCGGATGCCGGGGCGATCGATGTCCGCCGCGCTCTTTAGCGCCGAGCCGGCCTGAGCGCCGAGCCGGCCTGCACAACATACGAGTTGTAAGCCACTGCGTAAGGCTGCGAGAAATCGACCTCCGCCGCACGCATGGCATCGAACGCCAAAAAACCAAGGTCCGCCGCGTGCGTTTTGACGGCTTCCATCAGGCCGCGGACGTCCGCCGAAGGGGCGATGCGAAATGGGACACCGAGCGCCACGAAAGCTCCTGAACCAGGTCCGCGGCTGGCCCGGTGACTGCGCCAGAGGCCGCGTCTACCCTCCCCTGAACGGGATTGCCGCCAAGAAACGTGGCGCGCAGCGTTCCCCTGGGCGCAAGGGCCTGCTTGGCGTCCGCTGCGGAAGAGTGACCTGGTAGCGCTAGCCAGAGCCCCATCGCACAAAGGGCATGCTTCCACATGCCCTCTAATATATGCGAGAATTCCGCAACCGTCAGAACCATAGTCCGTAGGTAAGGGCGGGGTCGAGCTTGCGGACGGATCACTGCAGCTTGGGTTTGCTTTTTCGAAATCCAACCGACTCGACGGACGTCATCCAATATGGTATTCTTGGACTGCCGTGGTTCCCCAATTCAATCTGAACACGCAATCCGAGGAGCCTCTCTATCGCCAGCTCTACGGGCAAATAAAGGCGGCAATTCTGAACGAGGGTCTAGCTCGGGGTGAAAGGCTGCCGCCAACTCGCGAATTGGCTGGCTCACTTGGACTGAATAGGACCACAGTAGCCGCGGCTTATGAGCTTCTCGAATCGGAGGGGCTGATTCTCGGGCAAGTTGGTCGAGGCAGCTTTGTCCAGGGCGCTCCCGAAAAGCCGAATGGGCTGGATTGGCGGGCCTTGCTGGGCGAGGAAGAGGAAGCGATTCCCGCGCCCACTGGAGCGCGCATCAGCTTTGCAGCGTCCGTCCCGTCGGAAGCGCTGTTCCCGCTGGAGGAGTTCCGCGCCACTTGCCGCGAGGTGATCGAATCCGGCGCGGCAGCGCAGATTTTGCAATATGGCCCTTCGATGGGCTACGGACCGCTGCGCCGCTATCTACTCGAGCAGGCGCGCGGCTGCGGCGACGCCGGGCCGGACGACGACATCCTGATCACCAGCGGCTGTCAGCAGGCTTTCGATTTGACTCAACGCGTGCTGGCGTCGCGCGGAGAGACCGTGCTGCTCGAGGACCCGGTGCTCCTTACCATGCGCAACGTATTCACGCGTGGGGGCGCTCGCGTGGTTGGCATTCCCGTCGGCGATGCGGGGATCGACGTCGAAGCCATGGGGCGCCTGGTGGAAAGGGAGCGTCCGCGCCTGATGTTGCTGACTCCCAACTTCCAAAATCCGACGGGAACCACGCTCGCCGAATCAGCGCGGAAGGAGGCGCTTTCCATCGCTCGGCGCGCCGGCGTGGTGACAGTCGAAAACGATACCTATGGCGCGCTGCGCTACCGCGGCACGGCGGCCCCTACCCTCAAGAGTCTCGATTCC
Source organism: Bryobacteraceae bacterium (assembly GCA_035631295.1). GTDB lineage: Bacteria > Acidobacteriota > Terriglobia > Bryobacterales > Bryobacteraceae > Palsa-187. The sequence continues at coordinate 4,511 of DASQJB010000181.1, forward strand.
TCCGGCGACACCATTCTGCTGAATAGCTTTTCGAAGATCGCTTTTCCGGGGCTGCGCGTGGGCTGGGCGATCGGGCCGCGATATTTCATCGAGCGCCTCGCAGAAGCCAAACAGGCGAGAGACCGTCATTCGGATCAGCTTTCCCAGGCGGTGCTGTTGCGCTTTGCGGAATCCGGACGTCTCGCCGCGCACCAGAAACAGATGCTCGAGCGCGGCGGCGAGCGCCTGACGGCGTGCCTGGAGGCGTGCGCCAGGGAACTACCTGCGGGCAGCCGCTACACGCGGCCCGAAGGAGGAATGAATGTGTGGGTGACGCTGCCGGAGCCGCTCCAAGCCTCCGAAATGGCCGACCGCGCCCTCCGCGAAGGAGTCAGCTTTCTCCCGGGCAAGTTTTTCGCGGTGTCGCGACCGCAGCCCCACTCGCTGCGGCTGAGTTTCGCGGGCCTGGAGCCCGAACAGATTCTCGCCGGGATCGCAATGCTCGGCCGGATTTTCAAGAGCGAATTAGAACGCGCCGGTTCGCGGAGGGAAGAACCCGCCGCCGCGCTGGTGTGAAGAAAAACCGAGCCGCGACCGTCAGGGAGCGGTTCTTTAGGAGACGCAAATGATGTTCTTAACCGAAGACTTTCGATTGAAAACAGGATTGGCGGAAATGCTCAAGGGCGGCGTCATCATGGACGTCACCAATGTGGAGCAAGCGCAGATCGCCGAGCGCGCGGGCGCCTGTTCCGTGATGGCTCTGGAGCGGGTTCCCGCCGATATCCGCAAGGAAGGCGGCGTGGCTCGCATGGCCTCCATCCGGATTATTCGCGACATTATGCACGCCGTCTCGATCCCAGTGATGGCGAAAGCCAGAATCGGCCATTTCATGGAGGCCCGCGTGCTCGAAGCGTTGGGGGTCGACTACATCGACGAAAGCGAAGTGCTCACCCCCGCCGATGAAGAGCACCACATCGACAAGAAGGGCTTCAAAGTTCCGTTCGTTTGCGGCGCCCGCAATTTGGGCGAAGCCCTACGGCGCATTGCCGAGGGCGCGGCCATGATTCGCACTAAGGGCGAGGCCGGGTCGGGAAACATCGTCGAGGCCGTGCGTCATATCCGAACCATCGTAAAAGAGATGAAGCAGCTCACCGTCCTCGGAAAGGAAGAGCTGGTGCACGAGGCGAAGAATCTGGGAGCACCCCTGGAACTGGTGGAATGGGTGGCGGAAAACGGCAAGCTGCCTGTGCCGAATTTTTCCGCGGGCGGAATCGCCACTCCCGCCGACGCCGCCCTGGTGATGCAGTTGGGCGCGGAGGCGGTGTTCGTCGGTAGCGGAATCTTCAAAAGCGAGGATCCCGAGCGGCGCGCGCGCGCGATCGTGAAAGCGGCCACGTTCTACAACGATCCCGCGAAGCTGCTCGAAGCGAGCGAAGAGCTCGGTGAAGCCATGCGCGGTCTGGATGTCGCGAGGCTTCCCGAAGGCGAGCTGTTGCAGACGCGAGGCTGGTGATGAAAACCGTCGGAATACTGGCTCTGCAAGGCGATTTCGAGGCCCATCGCAAAGCCATCGAGCGCGCCGGAGCCAAAGCGGTCGAAGTGCGCACTGCCGAAGAAATGGCCGCATGCGATGGCCTGGTTCTTCCCGGGGGCGAGAGCACGACTATGCTCAAGCTGCTGGAGGAAGAGAACCTGCTGGAGCCACTGCAGGCGTTCGGAGCGAAGAAGCCGATCTACGGAACCTGCGCCGGCGCGATTCTATTGGCCAACGAAGTTTCGCATCCGGCGCAGCCCAGCCTCAATCTGATGGACATCGCAGTGGAGCGCAATGGTTACGGCCGCCAGATCGACAGCCGAGTCGCGCGAGTGGAAACCGCCGAAGGCAAGGAACTGGAGGCCGTCTTCATCCGCGCTCCGATCATCCGCCGCGTTGGCGTCTCGGCGCGGATCCTGGCCCACTATCAGGGCGATCCAGTGTGGGTCGAACAGGGCCGCCATATGGTGACAACGTTCCATCCGGAATTAACCTCGGACCCCCGCATTCACCAGCGCTTCGTGGAAAAGCTGTAACGGCTCCTCGACGGTGGGGTTCTCCTTCGCGTAAAGCTCGCTGCCCTGGACGGCAGAGTCTCAACCTAATATGGCGGAATGGACCGACCACGACGGCGCAATGTTTCCCACGCTGAGCCCGGCGCAAATCGCGCGGCTCGCTCCTCTGGGCGTTCGCCGGCGCGTCGCTGAAGGAGAAGTGATCCTCGATCCGGGCATGGTTCCGCCCGGCCTTTATGTGGTTCTGGAAGGCCGGCTGGAAGTTGTGAGCTCTTCCAGGTCGGGTGAAGTTCGCATCACTTCTCACGGACCCGGCCAGTTCACCGGTGAAGTCAATATTCTCACCGGACGCCCCAGTGTGGTCCGGACGCGGGCTGCCGCGCCCAGTGAACTTCTCGAAGTGAATCACACGGCGCTGCGGCAAGTGGTGCAGACGGATCCGGAGCTGGGCGACGTCTTTCTGCGCGCATTCGTGCACAGGCGGGCGCGCCTCATCGCGGAGGCGCTAGGGGATCTCGTCTTGCTTGGCTCCCGGTATTCAGCGGCGAGCCTCCATCTAAAGGAATTTCTGTCGCGGAACGCCCAGCCTTACACGTACCTCGAGGTGGAACGGGATCCCGGCGTTCAAGCTCTCATGGAGCACTTCGCAATCAATCCGGAAGACGTCCCCGTGCTGCTCTGCCACGACCGCCCGGTGCTCCGCAACCCAAGCGATGCGCAAGTCGCCAAGGGCCTCGGCTTCAACGTGGAAATCGATGAAAGCCGTGTCTACGATCTCGTTGTCGTCGGCGCGGGGCCGGCGGGACTTGCAGCCGCCGTCTATGCGGCCTCCGAAGGACTGGACGTTCTGGTTCTGGAGGGGAATGCTCCTGGCGGACAGGCAGGATCGAGCTCACGCATCGAGAACTATCTGGGTTTCCCTTTGGGCGTTACAGGCCAAGAGCTCGCTGGTCGCGCGTTCGTTCAGGCTGAGAAGTTTGGCGCGCAAATCGCCATCGCTCGCGTGGCGGCCGGACTGAAGTGCAACCGTCAGCCGTTCGGCGTGGAGTGCGCGGGCGCCGACACAGTCCGTGGGCGTGCAGTCGTCATCGCGTCCGGAGCCGAATATCGCAAACTGTCTCTTCCGAACCTGCGTCAGTTCGAAGGAGTGGGCGTTTATTACGGCGCCACAAGTCTGGAAGCGCAGCTCTGCGCGGCCGAAGAGATCGCCGTTGTGGGAGGAGGCAATTCGGCCGGGCAGGCGGCAGTGTTCCTCTCTGGAATCGCGAAGCATGTTCACGTGGTGGTGCGTGGGCCGAGTTTGGCGGAAAGCATGTCCCGTTACCTGATCCGCAGGATCGAGGAATCTGGCGCGATTTCGTTGCGAACCCGCACTGAGGTCGTCTCTTTGGATGGAACCGGACACTTAGAGCGCCTCGCTTGGAGCCATCGCGAGACAGGCGCGACTGAGACTCGCGATATCCGTCATCTCTTTTCGATGACGGGCGCAAGTCCCAACACGGCGTGGCTCCAAGGGTGCGTTGCTTTGGACGACAAGCAATTCGTCAAGACCGGCGCCGACCTTTCGCCGGAAGATCTGGAGGGCGCGCATTGGCCGCTCCGCCGGCACCCCTATCTCTTCGAAACGAGCGTCCCCAAAGTCTTCGCCGTCGGCGATGTGCGTTCAGGAAGCGTGAAGCGCGTTGCCTCGGCTGTAGGCGAGGGATCAGTCGTGGTGCAGCTTGTCCACAGGGTGCTGGCGGAATAGCTGGTTCTGGTGAGCCGGGCGGGAATCGAACCCGACGACGCTATTGATAGATCGCACGTTATTGATTCCAATAAGCGCGAGAAACGCTCAAATCGTTCCTTCCCCCGATTTCAGGTACACCGAGGGTACACGGGCAACGAATTTCTTAGTTGCGGGATTTTGGCGCAAGCGGCCATGACTGCCTTGTCTTGCGCGAGGCCGGAGTCAGAACGTTGAACAGCGAGTCTACCCAATTCGTCACGGCGGTTGTGCCATCTGCAATGGAAGTTCTACCACGAACAACCATTGCCGAACATCGGTACATCATGAGTTCCCGGCGCAATTCGATACGGGTTCGATTCCCGTTAGCGCTACCATCTTTTCAATCAGTTACGGACATCAGTGTACCACCGTACACCACGCGGGTCAGCTCCGAGACATTCCTCACGGCGGAGCTCAGTTGTCGCGGGGGCTCAACTGGGTGAGCTCTCCGCTCGGGCGATTCGAAGCGCCTACCTAAATTAGGATCCAATGAGTCGCACAGATCAATCCGGTCTTTGGCGTCGGCCTCGTCGCCCTGCCCAGCTTTTTGCAGCCAATCGTGGCCGTTGGCGCGCGGCGAATCCAATTCTCGCTGGATTTTGAGTTTTAAACAATGCGAACGCCGTAACAGACCAGCCCCACCAGGGAGTTTTGCGGCGTGACTTCAGTCAAGGCCATACTTCACCACCCGCGCGCGCCACCAGCGGCGCGCAGCCACTCCCGACCAGATCGCCTCTACAACCCCGAACGGCCAAGCGCCTTGGAGAAATCCGTAGACGGATCCCAGAGCGCAGGCTCCCGCAAGACAAGGATGAACCAAGCGCTTCGCCTCTCTAGCGCGTAGAATACCAGCATCGCCGTGACGGCGACCAGTCCAAAGGCGCAAGACCCTCTACACATCTTTGGAGCAGTTGCAAGCCGACCTCGAGCTCTGGCTGGAGGATTACAACAACCACCGGCCACATTCAGGGAATTTATTGCTTTGGCAATACTCCTATGCAGACCTTCTTGGATTCTCGGCAGCTCGCTTGGGATAAGATTTGGATCGGGAGGTATCGGCCACTCAGGCCGT
>DASQJB010000182.1:0-14033 GCA_035631295.1 Bryobacteraceae bacterium
GCCGCGGCGGTTTTATATCAGGTGGTGCACGAGCCTGCGCCGCCGCTGAGCCAATTCCGCCCTGGCGCCCCGATTGCTCTTGAGCAGATTGTTTCCAAGGCGCTGAATAAGAACCCGGCGGCCCGACACCAAACCGCCGCCGGGCTGGCGTTGGAGCTGCGGGCGTTGCGGCGGGAGCTTCTCACCGGAAGTTCTTCCAGCAGCGCGGCTCTGGAGACAGTGGTGATCGCCGCCGGCCGTGCCATCCCGGAGGGTCATGGCTGGCGGCGATTCTGTTCGCGGCGCGGAACTCGCGTGGCTGCGGTTAGCGCGGCGGTCCTTGCGCTGATGGCCGTGTCTTGGTTCGCTTGGCCGGCGGCGCCGACGAGGTTAGCGATTTTGCCGTTCGCCAATGTCGATGGCGATGCGAAAGATCAAGTGGCCGCGGCCGGTTTTCGAGAGCTTATGATCGGCCAGCTCACGAGCGTCGAACGGCCTGGCGGCTTGTTGGTAATCGCGCCTTCATCGGAGGAAGCCAAGGCCAAGGAGATTGAGACGCCGGACCAGGCCCAAAGCAGATTAGGAGCGAATCTGGTGATGACGGGAACCCTCGTTCGCGGCGGCGGACAGCCACGGCTGATCGTGCACCTGCTGGATCCTCGCAGCTTGGAAGAACGAAACTCGGAAACCGTCGACCTGTCCGGTGGCGATCCGCTCGCTTCGGCAACGAAAGTTGCGCGGATGCTGAAGCTCGGCCCCGGCGCGAGATTCCGTCTCGCTCTGAATTCGCGCCGTTCCTCCAATCCTCAAGCCGCGCGATTGTACGCGGAGGGCGAGGGCTTGTCGCACAACGGGAACCCGGAGGCGGCTGAAAACGCGTTTCGCGACGCGGTGAAGCAGGATGCCAAATTCGCTCTGGCTTGGACCGGACTTGCGGATGCGCAGTTTGAGAGATTTCGGCGAACAAAAGACGCCGAGCCCTTGAATCTAGCCGCAGCCAACGCGCAGCAGGCGCTCAGGCTTGATCGACGGCTTTCTGACGCGCGTATCACGCTCGGGAAAATTCTAATCGCGCAGGGAAATCCGGGCGCGGCGAAGCAGGAACTGCAAGCGGCGCTCGAGATCGAGCCGTCGAACGCCTCGGCGCTCCAAGTGCTCGGATCGGCCTACCGAGACTTGAATACTTACAACGATGCGCTGGCGGCCTACAAGCGAGCCATCGCCATGCGCCCTGACGATGCCGGCGCCTACAATCGCCTGGGCCATTTTTACGAGGAACAGAACAAACCAGAGTTGCTTCCGGAGGCCGAGCGAAACTATCTCGCGGCCATCAAGCTCGCCCCCGACGGCTATGTAGCCCATTACAACTTGGGCGCAGTTTACGTCAAACTAGAGCGCTACCAAGACGCTTTTCGCGAGTTCGAAAAATCGCTTTTGATCGCGCCCAGCTTAAATGGCTATCTAAATTTAGGCGTTTTGTACTACTATCAGAGGCAATATCAAAAGGCCGCTGAAAAATGGCGGCAGGCAGTGGAGTTCACTCCGGACAGCTACGTTGCCCATGGCGATTTGGCCACCGCGTACCGCTGGATCCCGGCCGAAGCGAATAAGGCGCCCGAAGAGTTAACGGCAGCGATCAATCTGTTGAAGAAGGAAATCACCGCTAAACCCAATAACCCGCAACTGCATGCTCAACTGGCCGCTTATCACACTTTGATTCGCAACCCCCAGCCCTGGGGAGCGATTCCAGAATCCAATAGCCAGGCGGCGCTCGCGGAAATGGAGCAAGCTCTTCGGCTCGGACCCTCGCGAGCGGTCGTGCAATTTTTGGCCGTGGGCGTATACGAACGCTTGAACGATCGCAAGAAGGCTCTAAAGGCCGTTGAGCAGACTGTTGAGACCGCGCCAGACCTGATGTTCTACATCCTGCGGGAACCTGAACTGGAATCACTGCGGGCCGACCCAGAATTTCCTAGGATCACCGCCCGCCTGGGCAGAAAACATTAAACAGCTAAAAGGAAAGGGGAGGCAAAATAATGATCACATTCGGTATCGAAGCTCTAAGAAAGGACGAAGGTGAGGACGAGGATGCGTTGTTGGCTGGGACCTTCAAGCTGCCGTTCCCGTGGGCGAGAGTTAAAACCGGCGCCTGCGTGCGCTGGCGTATCCGGCGAGGACGCAGGGGAGACAAGTTCACATTGCGGTTTATAAACGGCTCCCCGTTTGGCGAACAGCGGGAAGTGACCGAATCGACCGAGCCCCTCCGCGTGACGCAGAAAGGAACGTTCAAGTACGAAGTGGATGTAGTCGACGCAAAGACGGGAACGAAATACTCGATCCTCCACTGTCCCGTGCTTCAGAGCGACGACTAATCGCCGTGTCCGATACTCGCGCAGCCGCCGCCAGCTTCGCTCCAAATGGAGTCGTGTACACTAAACTCCAAATGGGCGCGGTGCTGGTTGGAACAGACGGCCCATCGAGAGGACGACTAATCCTGCTAGGCGCGACGGAGGTGTCGCTGGGCCGGCATGAGAACAACTCGGTGGCCATTGACGACGTAGCGGCTTCCAAGCACCACTGCGTGATCCGTCCGTGCGGCGGGCGGTTCCAGGTCCACGACCTTAAAAGCCGCAACGGCACTTTTGTCAATGGCGTTCCCGTCACCGACTGGATGCTGCAGGACGACGACGAAATCCGCGTCGGCGAATCTGTGTTCCGGTTCCAACTCCGCAGCCGCGAAGAGCACGAAACCACCACGCTCCACAGCGGTGATTCCATTTATTTGAATCCGCAGAAGCTGGATGAGACCCTGCCTCCATCGGATCGCACCGCGCGCGGCGTTCACGTTTTGCTCCGCATCAGCCGGGCGCTCCAGGTGGCGCAAACCGTGGAGGCGCTGGAGCGCCAGTTGCTCGACCTGCTGTTTGAAGCCGTACCGGCCCAGCGCGGCGTCATCGTTCTTTCCGGCGCCGAGGATGCGGCGTTTGCCTTGGAGCGGGGCGGGCGCGTCTGCGAAGCTCCCGCGATGCCGGGCGACGTCGCGCGCAACGTGCTGGAGCGCCGCGAGGCCGTGCTCCGGCGTCCTGCCACGGCGGACGGGGAGTCGCGCCGCATCATCGCAGTCCCGCTCGCCTGTTTCGAGCAAGTGGAAGGGCTGCTCTATATGGAGGGTCCTCCGGGCGCCGCGCTCTTCGACGATGGCCATCTTCAACTGGTTTCCGCCGTGGGCGCGGTCGCCGGCCACGCCATTCGCAATCTTCTGCGGCTGGAGGATCTGCGGCAGGAAAAGCAGAGGCTGGAGGAGGAGATCCGCATCCAGCACGACATGGTGGGATCGAGCGCGCCGATGCGCGAGATTCACCGCTTCATCGCCCGCGTGGCCGCAACGGATTCCACCGTCTTGATCGGCGGGGAAAGCGGCACCGGCAAGGAGTTGGTCGCGCGGGCCATTCACCAGAACAGCTCGCGCGCTGCCCAGCCTTTCATCGCCATCAACTGCGCGGCGCTCACGGAATCCCTTCTTGAAAGCGAGTTGTTTGGGCACGAGCGCGGCGCGTTTACCGGGGCCGTCGCTCTCAAGAAGGGCAAATTCGAAATGGCCGACGGTGGGACTTTGTTCCTGGACGAAGTCGGCGAGCTGGCGCCCGCTCTCCAGGCCAAGCTCTTGCGCGTGCTCCAGCAGCAGGAATTTGAGCGCGTCGGCGGCACGCGCCGCATCCATGTGGATGTCCGCATCCTGGCCGCGACGAATCGCGACCTGGACGCCGCGGTGCGCGCCGTTAACTTCCGCCAGGATCTCTATTTCCGGCTCAACGTGATCTCGGTGACGATGCCGCCCCTGCGCGAGCGTCGCGAAGACATTCCTTTGCTAGCGGCGCATTTCGCCAAGCAGTTCTGCCAGAAAATGAAGCGGAGCCCTATGGCCATCTCCGAAAAAGCGCGCGCCGCGCTGCTGAGGTACGACTGGCCGGGCAATATCCGCGAGCTGGAGAACGCGATCGAGCGCGCAGTGGTGCTCGGCGCATCGGATTCCATTCTGCCAGAGGATCTGCCGGAAGCCGTTGTGGAGTTGGCGGCGGCTGCCCCTTCGAGCTCGGTCTCCAGCCCCGGAAACTATCAAGCGGCCGTGGTGGAGGCCAAGCAACGGGTGGTGCGGGAAGCGCTCGAGAGAGCCGGCGGAGTCATCACCGAAGCGGCGCGCCTCCTGGACGTTCACCCCAACTATCTGCATCGCCTGATGCGGAACTTGCAGTTGCGGTAAGAGCTGCCATTTAGGCCACGGATGCAGGTGGAGGCGGCGATCTGCGCTAAGATAACGTCCATGTCTCGATGGACGAAAGCGGTAGTGTTGCTTCTCTTAACGACTGCGGCGTGGGCGCAGCGCGGCGGACCCGTGAATCGCGAAGCCGTCGTGAGCGAGGTTCCTTCTGAGCGCATCTTGCGCGCGGACCGCGAGCCGCAAAATTGGCTCACCTATTCCGGCACGTTTATGAGCCAGCGTCATAGCGGGCTGACGCAAATCACTCCGGAAAACGCCAAGGACCTTACGCTCAAGTGGGTGTTCCAATCGCGATCACTGGAAAAACACGAAGTGACGCCGCTGGTGGTGGACGGCGTGATGTACACGGTTCAGGGCATCAACGACGTTTTCGCGCTGGACGCCGCCACCGGCAAAATGATCTGGAGCTACCTCTACAAGCCCGATGCGGCCGCCCGTAACTGTTGTGGGCAGGAGACTCGCGGGTTGGCGATCCTCGGCGACAAGGTGTTTTTGGCGGCGCTCGACACCACGCTGATCGCCATCAACGCGAAAACGGGCAAGGAGGTCTGGAAGACTCAGGTCGCCGATCCGAAGCAGCGCTACTCCATGACTCACGCGCCCCTGGCGATCAAGGATAAGATCATTGCGGGCGTAGCCGGCGGCGAATTCGGCATCCGCGGGTTTATCGGCGCGTGGGATGCGAATACCGGCAAAGAGATCTGGCGCTTCTACACCGTGCCGGGGCCGGGCGAGCCGGGTAACGAAACCTGGTCCGGCGATTCGTGGATGCACGGCGGCGCTCCCATTTGGGAGACCGGCTCCTACGATCCCGAAACGAATCTGACGTTCTGGGGCACCGGCAACGCCGGCCCCGATTGGAATGGCGATGCGCGCAAGGGCGACAACCTTTACAGCAGTTCCGTGATCGCGCTGGATGCCGACACCGGCAAGCTCAAGTGGCATTATCAGTTCTCGCCCCACAACGAATTCGATTGGGACGCTACGCAGATTCCGGTGCTCGCGGATGTTCAATTCCAAGGCCGCGCGCGTAAAGCGATGCTTTGGGCCAACCGCAACGGCATGTTTTACGTTCTGGATCGCACCAATGGCCAGTTCCTGCTGGGTAAACCTTTTGTGAAGGTGAACTGGGCGACGGGCTTCGACGAACGCGGCCGCCCGATTCGCGCACCGGGCATCGAGCCGACGAAAGATGGCACGCTGGTCTATCCGGGAAATCAAGGCGGAACGAATTGGTATAACCCATCGTTCAGCCCACGGACGGGCCTGTTCTACATTCCTACGTGGGAGAACAGCTCGTCGGTCTATGTGAAAGGCGAGCAGCCGCCCGAATTTCACTCCGGCCAGACCTTTTCGGGCGATTTCCCGCGCCTGGGAAACAACGCCGAAGACGTGTATAGCGCGATTCGCGCCATTGATCCCCAGACAGGCGAAAAGAAATGGGATTACCGCCTCTCTGCGCCGAGCACGGAGGCGGGAGTGATGACGACGGCTTCGAACGTTCTCTTCAGCGGAGGCCGCGATGGAGCTTTCTACGCGCTGGATGCGCGCGACGGGCATCTTCTGTGGGACACCAATCTCGGCCCGTCGGTTTCAGCCGGACCGATCACTTATCAGGTGAAAGGCAATCAGTATGTGAGCATCCAGGCCGGGAGCGCGCTGTTCACCTTCGGGTTGCGGTAGCCGATTAAACCGCTCCCTCGCGGCCGCGGCTCTGTTTGCTCTCGCAGCTCGCCAAGAAAGGCCCGTCCTGCGCGGGGAGGTTACACTGGAATCCCGATGCGCCACAATTCGTAAGCGATCGCTTGGCGCAAGTAGAGCCACTGGGCGCGCCAACCTTGCGCCGGTGGATGCACGTCGGGGCGGGGCGAGCCGTACACCTTCATCCCTTCGGTCTCCAGCATCTTCTTTACGCGGTAAATGTGGTAGCCGTCGCTCACGACGATGCAGGATTGCAGATTCATGCGGCGCATGATCTCGATCGCGCCCGCCAGGCTCTGGACCGTGCTGCCGCCCTCCGACTCCACCAGAATCGCTTCGGAAGGCACGCCGTGGCGGCTTAGATACGCGTGAGCCACTTCGCCTTCGGAGTATGTCGGGTCGTTTCCTTTGCCGCCCGTGGTCAGAATGCGCGGGGCCAAGCCTTGCAGGTAAAGAAATAGCGCGTGATTGAGACGCGCCTCGAGAACCGGGGAAGGCCGGCCGCGATATTCCGCCGCGCCGAGCACAACGATCACATCGGCGGGTTGCGCTTCGTCGACGGTTGATTGGATACGGATCTCCCGCGCGACCGAGGAGATCTCGATTCCCGCGCCCGTCAGCGCCACCGCGATCGACGCACCTACCAAAACCGCCCAAGGCCGTCTCATAAGTTATTCTGGACGCGGGTAGCACGCTTCACGTGCAGGAACGCATCTTTCTTTCAGAATGCCTGAAACATTGGCCAGTGAAAAGAACCCCCTTTTGAAGGAGGTGCGGCGCGCGATCGCGCGCGGGTCGCTGACGAACGACGGATTGGCCGTCGCCGAAGGGTTTCATTTGCTCGAGGAGGCGCTCCGCAGCCGATGCGAAATAGCCGCCGTTATCTCATCGCCTTCCGTGAAAGACGAATTCCTGGCGCAACCGCCAAAGTCGGCGCGAGTCGTACAAGTGAGCGACCAAATTTTCAAGACGCTAACTTCGACGGAGGCCCCGCAGGGCGTCATCAGCCTGGTGCGACCGCCGGATTGGACAATCGAGCATCTCTTCGGCCACGTACCTTTAATCGTGGCGATCGATGGAATTCAGGACCCTGGCAACGCGGGCGCGATCGTTCGGACGGCAGAAGCATTTCGCGCCTCGGGCGTAGTGTTCTTGAAAGGAAGCGCCGATCCTTATAATCCTAAAGCGCTGCGGGCGTCTGCCGGCTCCATCTTCCGACTTCCTGTGGTCGTCGGAATCGAAGCGAACGAACTCGCGGCGGAGCTGGAGCGCAGGCGCGTGCCAATGTACGCGGCGCTTCCCCATGCCGAGCGGATCATTTCGGGGCTTGATCTATCGGTACCTTGCACTTTGGTGATCGGTAGTGAAGGACACGGCATAAGCGAAACGCTGCGGCGCGCGTGCCTGGGCGCGCGCATCCCCACTCGGGGAGTCGAGTCGCTGAACGCCGCGGTGGCGGCGGGCGTGATTCTTTATGAAGCGTGCAGACAGCGCGCGAGATGCCATGAGCCTGTTTGACGCTTCCCCGTTAGCGCCGGATATCAAGGGGGACGCCGCCCGTCCCCTGGCCGAGCGGATGCGGCCGGAGCGGCTGGAGGACTTCGTGGGCCAGCAGCATATTCTCGGCCCTGGGAAGCCGCTGCGCGTGCAAATCGAGCGCGACCAGCTTCAGTCGATCATCTTGTGGGGGCCGCCCGGGGTGGGAAAGACCACGCTGGCACGCCTGATCGCGCGCCTGACGCGCTGCGAGTTCGTCCCCTTCAGCGCCGTTCTCAGCGGAATTAAGGAAATCAAGGCGGTGATGGCGGACGCCGAGCGCCTGCGGCGCATGGGCCGCCGCACCGTGGTGTTCGTGGATGAAATCCACCGCTTCAATAAAGCGCAGCAGGACGCCTTCCTTCCTTATGTCGAGCGGGGCGACATTATTTTGATCGGCGCCACCACCGAGAATCCGTCTTTTGAGGTGATTTCGGCGCTGCTTTCGCGCTCCAAGGTTTATGCGCTTCGGGCGCTTTCGGTGGATGAGATCATCACCTTGCTTGAGCGCGCGCTGAAGCTTCTGCAACTGACGGCGCCGCACGACCTTCTGGAGCAGATCGCCATCTATTCAAGCGGCGATGCCCGAGCCGCCTACAACATCCTGGAATTGGCCGGCGCCGTCGCGCGGGATGGAGTCATCGAAAAAGAGGCCGTCGAAAGCGCGATGGAGCGCAAGACGCTCCTCTACGATAAGGCCGGCGAAGAGCACTACAACCTGATCTCCGCGTTGCACAAAAGCGTGCGCTCTTCCGACGCCGACGCCGCGCTGTATTGGCTCGCGCGCATGCTGGAAGCGGGCGAAGACCGCTTATATATCGCGCGAAGGCTGGTCCGGATGGCGATCGAAGACATCGGCCTGGCGGATCCGCGCGCGCTGGAACAAGCCATCGCCGCCCAACAAGCCGTGCATTTCCTGGGCGTGCCGGAAGGCGACCAGGCGCTGGCGCAAGCGGCCATTTATCTTTCCGTCGCGCCGAAATCGGACGCCGCCTATCGAGCTTTGAACAAAGCCATGGAGACCGTCGCGAATACGACAGCCGAGCCGGTTCCCATGCACTTGCGCAATGCCCCGACTCGTCCCATGAAGGAATGGGGCTACGGGGAAGGCTACCAGCACGCGCACCAGTTCGAGGACGCCATCCCCGACATGGAATGCTTGCCCGAGAATCTTCGCGGCGCCGTGTTCTACGAGCCCACCGATCGGGGCCTGGAGCAAAGGATCGCCGAGAAGCTGGCCGAAATCCGGCAAAGAAGAACGCCGAAAGCCGATAGCTGACAGCTAGTACTTCCGGCACTCCAAAAATGGGCCGAATCCGCCATTGTCGCTGTGCCGTCCATGCCGCACAATCCATAAGTGACAGGGCAAATATTCGCAATGGCGGAACAAAGCGGCAGCTTCCGAGATCGGCGCCACCCCGAGCGGTATCCGATGGAGAGGCAGGTCCGGTATCAGGTTCTCGGCAAACGGGGAATCGAGGAGACGGGAGAAGGCAAGACCGTCAATCTATCGAGCCGCGGAGTTTTGTTCACCTGCCGACACGAGTTGCAACGGGGCCGGCGGGTGGAGTTATACATAAGCTGGCCGGTTCTTTTGAACGACGAATGCGCGTTGAAGCTGGTGGTTCGCGGCCGCGTAGTCCGGTCGGAGGAGGGCCGCGCCGCCATCGAGATTCAGCAGCATGAGTTCAGAACGCAATCGGCCAACCCCTAGATAAGTCTGGATAGTCCGGCGCATGAAATAAGCCAGTATCTCCTTGCGGGAATCTCTGCCCTTCAGGTCGCCGGGACTCAAAATCCCGGGGCGTTTTTTCTCGCCGCTCCCTTAGTCTAAGAAGAAGTGGTTCCCGCCTGGTATTCCGTTTTAGCTGCCGCAGTGGCCGTGGACCGGCTGGTAGAGCTTGCGTATTCGCGAAGCAACCAGCGGCGGCTCCGGGAGCGCGGCGCCAGCCCAGTCCGGGATCCGGTCTTTGCTGGAATGGTTCTGCTGCATGTGGGCTATCTCAGCTTGGCTCCGATCGAGGTCGCGCTTTTCCACCGGCCTTTTTTGATATGGCTCGGAATCCCCGCACTGATCGTGCTTGTTGCAGCCAATGCCCTGAGAATCTGGGCCATTCGCGCGCTGTCGGTTCATTGGAATATGCAGATCGTCGCGTCCCAGTCGTTGGGCGCGGTGTCAACCGGTCCTTATCGGTGGATCCGGCATCCTAACTACGTCGCGGTTTTCTTCGAGGTGGCCGCGCTTCCGCTGGTGCATACCGCCTGGCTTACCGCGCTGGTCGCGACGCTGGCGCACATTGCTTTGCTGAAAGGCCGCATTGCGGCGGAAGAGAGGATTCTGATGAGCGATCCGGCCTACGTAAGGCAAATGGGATCGAAGCCGCGCTTTGTGCCGCGCCTGACTTAGTTCAAGTATTCTGACCGGACGCGGAGCGGCGTATAGCGCGCGATGATCGAGAAGTCTCGATCTTTGTGCCAGACCGTCGCGCCGTGCTCGATTGCGATGGCTGCGATGAGGCAATCAATTGCGGAGCGGATGGTGTAGCCTCTCCGGCGGCCTTCCCGATAGATCTCGGCGGCCCGCAAAAACATATCCAAGGGCGTTGGATCCGCGATCAGCGGAATCGCGAGCAGAGACTCGCGCACCCTCGGGTACGGCCCGCCGTGCAGCCCCTGAAGCACCTCTTGGAGAACTGGCCCGCAGGTGACGAATTCCCCGAATAGCGAGCTGGTCTGAGCTAGCAGGTCGGGATTGCGAACCCAATCGATCCAACAGGAAGTGTCCGGCAAGATCACTGCCGGACTCGCTTAAGCGGCGCGCGCTTCCTCGGCCGGTCCTCGCGCATCTCGGCGAGATCGCCCTCCCAGGTAACCTTACGCAGCAGGTCCGGAAGCTGCCGGATCTTGAAGAGGCGAATGGTCTCCTGGATTGCCTTGTCGACGGTTTCGGAATAGGTCTTCGTTCCGAGAATGCGGCGGGCCTCCTCTAATTGGTCCGGATCAAGCACAAGATTTGTGCGTTTTGTGCGCTTCGTGTGTTTTAGTCCTTCATGCACAGAGTATGACATGCCTCACTGCTTTCGCTCTATCGCCGACACCGCCAGCGCCGTGGCGATCACCACGACGCAGCCGATGACGTTGTACCAAAGAAAAGCGATGTTGGTGAATTTCGCTGCCGCAAAGATGGCCGCTTCCCCGGCCAGCAATCCGAAGAACGCTCCATTGGCCCCCACCCGGCGGATGAAGAAAGCCAGCACAAAAACCCCCAACATGCCGCCGTAGAAGAGCGAGCCCACTTGATTGACGGCTTCGATGAGCGCTCCGAACCCGCGCACGGCTCCGGCGAATCCGGCCGCATAAATTCCCCAAAACGCGGTGGCGCAGCGCGACGCGATCATGTAATGACGATCGGATGCGTTGGGGCGGATATGCCGGGCGTAGATATCGATCACGGTCACGGTAGCCAGCGAGTTAATCTCGCCGGCAATCGACGACATGGCAGCGGAAAAAATGACGCCAATCACCAGTCCCACGATTCCCACGGGAAGATAATGCGTGACGAAGGAAAGAAAGATGTAGTTCGTATCGTTATCGCCGCCTAGCTTCATGGCGCTCGCTCGAGCCGCGTCGAGCGCCCCTTGAGCGTTGCGAAAGTCGGCCGCCGCGGAGGAACGCGTCTGCTCGTCGGATGCGTCTGTCAAGCGGCGCGCAGCCAGCAGCCGTTCGTCAAAGGCCCGGTCAAAGCGGCTTTGAATAGCGGTATATTGCGGCGACCTCTGAGCCGCGGCAAGTCCGACGGGCTGAAACAACAGAGGCGGGCGGACAAACACGAAAAACACGAAAACAATCGCGCCGATGAACAGAATGAAAAACTGCACAGGCACCTTCGCCATCGCGTTAAACAGCAGGCTGAGCCGGCTCTCGCCAATGGATTTTCCCGTAAGATACCGCTGCACTTGGCTCTGATCGGTTCCAAAATAGGCGAGCGCCAGGAACGTGCCTCCGATCAAGCCGCTCCAGAGGTTGTAACGATCGTTCCAGTCAAAATGGGTCGTCACGGCGTTCAGCCGGCTGGCCGCGCCCGCGATCTTTACTGCGTTCAAAAAAGAGACGTCGCGTGGCAGCGAATGGATCGCGATGAACAGCGCAATCACCAGCGCCGCCATGATGACAGTCATTTGCAGCACGTCCGCCCAGGTAATCGCCTTGATGCCGCCCATGGTCGTGAACAGCACTACTAAAGCACCCATAATGAGCACGGTGACACGGTAAGGCCAGTCGAGAATGACGCTTAGGACGATCGCAGGGGCCGACAATCCGATTCCGGCAGCCAAACCGCGCGAGATCAGAAATACAATGGTGACCAGCGTTCGAGTTTTCGCGTCGAAACGCTGCTCCAGGTATTGGTACGCCGTGTAGACTTTGGCGCGGTGAAAAATAGGAACGGCCGTCGCGCAAAGCGCCACCATCGCCAATGGCAGGCCGAAATAAAACTGCACGAACCGCATACCGTCCGTGTAGGACTGGCCGGTAGTGGAGATAAACGTGATCGCGCTGGCCTGAGTGGCCATGATGGAGAGCCCCATGGCGTACCAGGGCATCGTTTTCCCCGCGAGCAAATATTGGCTCACGCTGCCCGATCCGCGCCCGCGCCACAGTCCGTAGGAAACCAGAAAGACGAGCCATCCGAACATGACCGCCCAGTCGAGTGATCTCATATGGATTGGGGCAGCTTAGCCGCAACCAACGCGGTGGCGAAGGCACTCTTGCCTGCCGCCTCGACACTCGTGTCGAGGCCTGGCGCCGGCGAAGACTTCGGCAGGCGTCGAGACGAGTCTCGACGCGGCACGCAAGAGTGCGTGCGCCACGAAAATCGTCGAGCCTTCATGGCGCGAAATGCACCGTGAACCAATAGAAGACGGCAATGACGGCGGCTAGATAAGCTACCACGAATACATAGGCGCGCGGCCAGCTGGAGAATACGGGCGGCCGATCGCCGGGCGGTTCAGGCTCGGCGCGCTCCATCATCACTGCTGCGTTTTCGCGGCGCTCAGCATATTCGCGAACAAGCGGTACGCCCCTGGAACGCCTGCCGGCAATTCACGGAACCAATCGTAGGCCGAAAAGATGTAGGCGCCCTTTCCGTACTTGACGTACAACATGCCGCCGGGGTGCGGCTCTTCGCCGGGGTCATGCGATTCAAGCACGCTGAGATATTTCGGGTCCCATTGATCGGCGAAGTTCAGCCCGCGCTCCTGCACCCAGCCCTGGAAATCCGCCGCGGTGATTTCGTTCGGCTTGTGCAACAGAGAAAGCTGAGGATTAGGAAAAGCTACGGAAGCATCCTCATCGGTGACGCGCTCGTTACTGATGTGGATGGGATACGGCCCGACGTGCTCCAGCGCGCCGCCTTCGCTCGGCGTGGCGGGATTCGGCTGGGCGGGCGGCGCGGCCTTTGCTTCCTTGACCTGCGCCGGCGTTTCCTTCGCTTGAGCCTGCTTGCTTTGCGCTACCGCGGCCTGGCCGCGGCCTCCCGCGCCGCCCGGAATGCCCTCGGCCCGGTTATATTGCACGATAAGCGTTCCGCCCTTGTCGACGTAATCGAACAGGCGCTGATAATTGGCGCGAAGATCGGGGCGGACGTTCCAGGCTCGAACCCCCGTCACGATGGCGTCAAACCGCGACAGATCTCCGTGAGCCAGATCCGCCGCAGTCAAGAACGCGACGTAGCAGCCCATCTGCTGAAGCGCTCCTGGAACCTCGTCCCCTGCGCCCATCACATAACCGACATTTTTCGAGAGCGTGTTGATGTCGGCCCGCACCAGGGACACCTCGGCGGCCGGAAACAGAGTTTGTGCGGGGATATGCGGGTAGCTGATGACCTCTGTGCCAGACGCAACGCTCCGCGTGCCGACTTGGGCGACTGCTCGAAGGCGGCCCTCCGCGGAATTCGCCGGAGGCGTCAGATCGAACGCCAACATCGCCTGTTCTCCGGTCGCCGACAGATCGAAGTGGCGCGATGCCGGCTCGGACTTCCAGCCCGCCGGAATTTCCAGATGCGCTTCGCCAGACGCTTTACCGCCGTTGGACTTCACCGGCACTTCCACTTGCCGCGGGTGATTGTCCGGAAACACGATCGAGCGCTCGGTCAGATCCACCGCCACCGGAGGCACGATCGCGAGAGGCCGGATCAAATCGCCGTAGACGGGATCCGTGTAGCGATTCTGCACGGGCCGCGTCAACTCGATCTGCTGGCCCGCGATCTTCACGGTGAAATGCGCTTCGAGGACAGGCGGGTTCTCCGCCAATCCGATTTGGCGTGGATCGCGCACAGAGTAAAGGTTGCCATCCTTGGGAAGCTCAAGCCAGTAGGGCTGCGAATAAGGCTGATTTTCGGGAATGCGCACGTTCAGCGTGTATTGGCTGGGCTGATTATTGGCCAGCACGGCGGGAGCAAGACTCAGCGCCGGCGCGCCTTCCATCCCCGAGAGCTTGACTCCCGTGAGAGTCACCTGGGCGGGAGTGCGCACGGAGGCGG
>DASQJB010000183.1:0-3710 GCA_035631295.1 Bryobacteraceae bacterium
TTGGTCTCAGGATCGAATGTGAGGCCGCCGAGGAACGGAGTGATGGGCATGATGCCTCGCTGCGGCGTGGATCTGTTGCGTGAGCTCCTTGGCCTTCGGGTTCGCCGCGCCGGTCGGTGGAGACCCCTAAAGCGTACCGCATCAAGCTGGACGGAAGAGTCGCGGACCGGACTCAAGTTGGGAAGTTCAGTCCGGCCGCTGGGGCTGTGTTGTCGATTTGTTCCGGGGACGTCGGCCGGGCTAAAATCGCACTGCAAGTGATTCGACCGCGAGAGAGCCATGGCTGTTGCCGCATTGAAACACAAACCCAAGCTGAAGACGTTCCACGCGACCATGCACGTGACCCGCGTTGAGGAATGGTATGTCGAGGCTGAATCCCTGGAACAAGCACGCGACCTGCTGGCTGCCGGTGCTGGCTATCGATGCCAGATCGGGGACTGCCTGAGTCTCGAAATCGAACGTCTGGAAGAGTGATTTTCCACGGCGCAGATTCGCGTTTCTCCTAGGCGGTCGCGAGTTCCAGCATCCTGTTGCTCCGGTGTCGGTCCCGCGAGCGGCCGCAATCAGCCAATAACGGCAGCGCCAGTGCGGCAATCTCCTCGCCCCACAGCGAGTGCGCTCGCGCATTGGGATGAAAGCCATCGCCGGCAAATAGGTCCAGCGAGAACGGCGCGCCAAATCGCTCGACGACGACTCGGGGGAGCCATTCTGTCAGCCTCTCAGCCGATGCCTGCAGCGCGGCGCATCGCCAGCCGAGAATCGTGCGCAAGGGCCATGGCAGGCCGGGGAACAAAGCGAGGGGAGCAACGCCCGCAATCACAACCGCCGCGTCGCCGACACGCGCTCGCGCGGCGGTGACCAGGGCGGCGAGAGTGTCAGCGAAGGCGGAAGGCGAACGATAAGCGACGACGTCGTTGACGCCGAAGGCGACAATGATGAGGTCTGCCGGCTCCGACGCGATGCGGGGAACGAGGTGCTTCATTGCTCTGCTTGCCGTCGCGCCGGAAAGTCCGATCGCGCGCCAGTGAACCGGCCGCCCGGTCAAGCGAGCCAGCGCCCTCGCGGTCGTGGCGGAAACCGTCTCGTCGCCGCGCGCGACGCCCACGCCTGAAATGGCGGAATCGCCGATAGCGATGACGCGCAACGAGCGGCCTTTGCCCGCCACCCATCCGCGATGCGGCGGCTCGGCTGGAGGCAGAGGAGGCATTCGGCTGCGGGTGACGGTGCCTTGCACCGCCGCCAAGGGAAAGAGAGCGAGCGAACCCAGAACTCCTGCCGCCAATCCTATCCGTGGTCCAGTTTTTCTGATCAAAGAGTGTGAAACCATATCTCCTCGAGGCTCCGCCCGAATTGTGTGGAGGGGTCTCGATCACGAAGCGGTGGGTTTGAAGTACCTGCCAAGCAATCTTCTTCGCCCGCCCTCGTCAGGGGCGTATCGGCGGTCGGGAGGCTCGCTCAGCAGGTAGTGAGAAGAATTACGCGGGCGCGAACGGTCCTGCCCGGGGGGAATTGCACATGGCAATCTCCTTCAAAAACGCCCGCGCCGGTTAATAAACGCCGAGCCTAATTCCAAGTTCCCCTATCGGAACGGCGCCTCTCTTAGACGGGGCTCGCCAAATCCGGGCCCCGCTCGCACAGAGATCCCCTTCTAGCCGCAGCCTGACACCCGCTGCGGCCGCAATCTGAAAACAGCTGCACTGCATGCAGGCCAAACGGGAAGGCAATTGCCATCGCTCGGCGGCCATGTTCTGATTTGCCGCTTACCGCGCGTCAAACGGACCGAGTTGTGCAAGCAAGACCGGTATGAGGTTTTTATGATTCGTGGCTACAGCGACCATGCAGCCAATGAGCGGACGTTCCTCGCTTGGGTCCGTACGGCCATCGCCGTCATGGCCTTTGGATTTCTCGTTGAGAAGTTCGACCTGTTCCTTGAGGTCGCCGCTCCGTCATTGGCCGGCCGCACACTCTCATTGCCGGGCCAGAAATTCGGCAACATCGCCGGACTGGCGCTTATCGTTCTTGGCACTGCCATGGTTGCCGTCGCAGCGGTCCGCTTTCTAATCACCGCAAAGAATATCGACAGCGAAGAGCCGCACCCAGGTCCGGGATCGCGGATCGACGTGGCGCTTGCGCTTTTACTCGTCCTTCTGGGCTGCGCGCTATTTCTTTATCTCTCCCACGCGGTCGTGGCCACGCAGTGAGACCGCTCGAGCGCCGTGAGCGGCGCTGGGGGAAAAGTGGCCGGGCCAGCGTCGCCTTCAATCACGAATCCATGCGCGAGCTCAGCATGGTAGGCGTCGGATCCATTGAGGAATATGGGCCTTTTCTGCCGGACGGCTTGGAACTCGGTGCCCGGCATTGAGTTACGTGCACGAGACGAATGTACGACGCAAAACATGCACGACGTCTCGTGGCGCACCAAATTGGTCCGAAGTCGTCTTCCACGCCGCCGGTTCCTGATTGACCCGCTCCCCTCGTTGAAGACGAGGCCAGTCTTTTCATGATCGCATTGTGGGTCGTGGCGTGAAGGAATACGTCATTCGTTTTTTCATCGGGGGATTTGCGGTTACCGCCTTCGCCGTGCTGGGTGACCTTTTTCGCCCTAAGAGCTTCGCCGGATTGTTTGGCGCCGCGCCGTCGATTGCCCTGGCGACGCTGGCGATAGCTTTTTGGAACCAGGGGGCAGAATATGCGGCCATCGAAGGCCGCTCCATGATGATCGGCGCGCTTGCGTTATGTTTCTACAGCATTGCAGTCTGCGAGTTGATGAAACGCTGCGAGCTTTCGGCGCTGGCGGCGACCGCGGCGTCGCTGATCGCTTGGATGTCCGTCGCGCTCGGTGGAAAATGGCTACTGCTCGGGTAGCGCGCCATGAACATCCGAATACATCCTTCGGCCCTGCGAGAAACCCGGTGGCATGAATATTTCATCCGCTTCGTGCTTGGCGGCTTGGCGACTGTCGCTACTGGTGCAATCGCGAACGTGTTCGGTCCGGAGACCGGCGGCTTGTTTCTGGCGTTTCCAGCGATCTTTAGTGCGAGCGCGACGCTCATCGAAAAGCACGAGCGCGAACGCAAGGAAAAGGTTGGGCTTCGCGGCGCGCGACGCGGCAAAGAGGCGGCGGCGCTCGACGCGGCCGGCGCCGCCCTCGGAAGCTTCGGGCTTCTTGCTTTTGGCGCTGCCATCTGGCTGCTGGCTCCCCGCTCGGCATGGCTCGCCCTGGTTGTCGGCTCGGCGGCTTGGTTTGCCGTCTCGATATTCTTATGGTCTATCCGGCGATGGATATGGGCGTGTCGATGACGACAACGTGAATGGACGGCCGAACTGATTACGACAGCAAAAGTGGAGGCTGCCGCCGCGGAGGCCCGCCTGTCCAAATTAACGGTTCACACGGATAGCGCTCGCGCTATGCTATCCTTGCTGACGAAGTTGATCCCTCGTCCGGATGGCGGGTCAACGCCAAGTCGCACGCTCATGCTCAAGCGCCGTAAGAAGCGGAGATCCGCAGCCGCGCCGCGTCGTCGGCGGTCTCCGTCGCGTCGCTCGCGCCGGACACGAAGCTCAGAATCTGAAAATAAAACCGCTTCGCCCGTGAAGAGTCCTTCCGTCGTCGTGGTGATGGGAGTCTCCGGCTGCGGCAAGACTACGATTGCGTCGATGCTCGCACACCGGCTGAACTGGATCTTCGAGGAGGGCGACTGGTTCCACCC
>DASQJB010000184.1:0-14656 GCA_035631295.1 Bryobacteraceae bacterium
TACGCCCGCCGACGAAAAGAAGAATTTCGAGCCAAAGCCCGAGGTGTACTTCCTTGTCCGCTGGCGCCCACCATACCACTTCACGATGGTCGGAGCGGCCGATAAGCCCCGGCTGACTGCAATCAACCTGATCCGGAAGCCGACGAATGGCGAACCTTGTTCTCCAATCAGGAATGGCGGCAGTAACGCCCGGCCATTCTCGCCGGTCACATTCCGCATAAATCTTTTTAGTACCTTAAAGTCAAGCGCTTCGCTTCCGCCTCACGGCCCTTCTTGCCCCTCCGCTTGCCGCTCTGCGATACCTTGGTGTCGCGAGGAAGCCGATAGCTGACAGTTGATAGCCGACAGCTAAATTGGCTTTACGTGTCCCAAAAAATCTATGGCGACACTCAAACGGATCGACGCCAATCGGCGCAACGCACTCAACTCCACCGGCCCCAAAACCCCCGGCGGCAACGCCGCATTGCCCTGAATCCCCTTCGTCGCTGCCGCCGCCGCCTAATGAATCTGTGCAGGCTTCAGCCTGCCTCCGGTGCTACCATAAGTCGAACTCTCCTGCCCGGCAGCGCCAATGTCCTCTTTCCGGCTCGGCATCGACTACCAGCCTCGCGGCGATCAACAAACCGCCATCGACGCGCTGATGCGCGGCCTCAAAGACGGAGAGCAGCACCAGGTCCTGCTCGGCGTCACCGGCTCGGGCAAAACCTTCACCATGGCGAAGATTATTGAGCGCTCGGGGCGGCCCGCGCTGGTGCTCGCTCATAATAAGACCCTCGCCGCGCAACTATATCAGGAATTCAAGACTTTTTTTCCTTCGAATGCGGTGGAATATTTTGTCAGCTATTACGATTATTATCAGCCAGAGGCATATATTCCGTCCGGCGACGTCTACATCGAAAAAGAAGCCACTATCAACGACGAGCTCGACAAGCTCCGTCTTTCGGCCACGCGCAGCCTCTTCGAGCGCCGGGATTGCGTGATCGTGGCAAGCGTGAGCTGCATTTACGGCCTGGGCTCCCCAGAAGCGTACTACGGCATGCTGCTGATGCTCGAAAAAGGCCAGAAAATCGCGCGTGAGGACATTACTTCGAAGCTGGTGGAAATTCTTTACGAGCGGCACGAGGGCGAGTTCAAGCGTGGAACCTTTCGCGTCCGCGGCGACGTCATCGAAATCTATCCCACCTATGACGATTTCGCCTATCGCATCGGCCTCTGGGGCGACGAAGTGGAATCGCTAGAACAGATCGATCCCCTGACCGGCCAAGTCAAACAAACCTATTTACGCCTGCCCATTTATCCGAAAACTCACTATGTGATGAGCGACGAAACGCGCCATGACGCGTTGCGTAGTATCGAAAACGAGCTGAACTGGTGGAAAGAAGAACTCGAAAAACAGGGCAAACGCATCGAGGCGCAGAGGCTGTGGCAGCGCACCATGTTCGATCTGGAAATGATCCGGCAGATCGGCTATTGCCACGGCATCGAAAATTATTCCCGCCACTTTTCCGGTCGCCTGCCTGGGCAAGCTCCGCCTACTTTGCTCGACTATCTTCCCTCCGACGCGCTCCTGTTCATCGACGAGAGCCATCAAACTATACCCCAGTTGGGCGGTATGTATCACGGCGACCGCTCCCGCAAGGAGACGCTGGTGAAATTTGGCTTCCGCCTGCCCAGCGCGCTCGACAACCGCCCGCTGACGTTCGAGGAATTCGAAAACCGCGTCCATCAGGTCGTCTACGTCTCCGCCACGCCCGGCCCTTACGAGCTGACCAAAACCTCGGGTGTGGTCGTTGAGCAAATTATCCGTCCGACGGGGTTGGTGGATCCTGAAGTCGAAGTCCGTCCCATACGCGGTCAGGTGGACGATCTGCTGCACCAGATCCGCGAGCGAGCCGAACGAGACGAGCGCGTGCTGGTGACCACGCTCACCAAACGGATGGCCGAAGACTTAGCGGAGCATTACACCGAGGCCGGAGTGAAATGCGCGTACTTACACTCCGAGGTTTCCACGCTGGACCGTGTGAAAATCCTGCGAGACTTGCGCCGCGGCGTCTACGATGTGCTGATCGGCGTGAATCTGCTGCGCGAAGGGCTGGACCTACCCGAAGTTTCGCTGGTCGCCGTGTTGGACGCAGACAAGGAAGGCTTCTTGCGCTCCGCGGGATCGCTGATTCAAACCATGGGCCGGGCCGCCAGGAATCTGAACGGCTACGTCATTCTGTATGCCGACGTAATCACCGATTCCATGCGCCGCGCGATGGAGGAGACCCACCGCCGCAGGAATTTGCAGACGGCATATAATGAGTCCCACAACATTACGCCTCAAACCATCCGCAAGCCGATTGACGCCACGCTGGTGGCCGTCGCCGAAGGCGATTATGTCACCGTGCCGCTAGAAGGCGAGGATCTGAGCAGCGCCGATGTGCCGCCCGAGCGTATGGAGGCGTATTTGGCAGAGATCGAAGAAAAGATGCGGGAAGCCGCGCGGCGCTTCGATTTCAAACAGGCCGCCGCTTACCGCGACCGCTTGCGCGAGCTCAAGAACCGAGCGCTGCTGGGAACCGCGGTTGAGTAGCGCACCGGACGCGGCGGCGCCCTTGCCAACGTCGGAAACACAGCCGCCACATGGAGTTTACCCGTTGCGCGTTGTGTGCGCATAATGGAGACATCGTTCCCATGAAGCTTCAAGGGGTGGGGCTGATTTGCGCCGGCGGCGCCACGGGCTCGTTCCTGGCGCGCCTGCCCTCGCTTCTTGCACGGCTGGGCCCGGTGAAGGCGTCGTCGTTTCGAATCGCCCGGCAAGTCTCCCATTCCTTGCGCGCCGGCCAAGCTGCCTCGCATTATTCGGCCCTGGAGCCCTGCCCTATCGTGTGTGTTTGGGTCCCGGATTCCAGCCTGGATCGCACGCTGCGCGATTTTGCAGCCCAGACGCCAATCGACAAGACTATGGTCGTGCTATGTGAGTCCGCGCGGGAAAGCGGCTCTCCTAGCCCCTTGAAATCCACGAGCGCCCGCGTGGCGACTCTTCATCCGGTTCCGGAGTTGCGCGAAGGCATGTTCGTTGCCGAGGGCCATCCCGACGTTCTTCGTGCCCTCCACGCCCTGCTCGCCGAAGACGGCCGCAAGTTGATCGAGCTGAAGTGCGGCTCGAAACCTCTGTTCTTCGCGGGCGTTCATTTTGCCTCCCCCCTGCTGCTTCCCTGGATCGCCGCCGCCGTGGACAGCTTACGCGCCTCCGGTTTGACGCGCGCCGAAGCCGTCGCCGTGGGGGAACATCTGGGCGCGCGGATGCTGCATCGATACGCCAAGGCCGGCGAGCGAGTCTGGAACAGCAAAACAGCCGCAAGCCTCCGCCGCGCCTTGGAGCACGACCTCGAGGCCATCCGCCGCCACGATCCCCGGCTGCCGGAGTTATACGAACAGGGCATCCGGATCGCGCTGGCGAGGTTCTAGCTATCGGCTATCAGCTATCAGCTATCAGCTTTTAGCCTTCGTCGTTCACCCGCCGGATCCCGTCACTCGCCGGTTTTCACAATTGCGTAATAGCCCTCCAACGTAGAATGGTCCTTCAGCAAGCTAATAGCTGACAGCTGAAAGCTGATAGCTTCTTATGGACATCCAAGTCTCCGGCCTTCGCAAATCTTACGGCGCCACTGAAGCCGTCCGCGGCATCGATTTCGAGGTTGCGACGGGCGAGGTCTTCGGCCTGCTCGGACCCAACGGCGCCGGTAAGACCACCACAGTCGAAATTTTGGAAGGTCTGCGCCCACGCAGCGGGGGTGAAGTGAAAGTGCTGGGCTGCGATCCCGCCACCGACGTGCGCTCGCTTAAGGATCGCATTGGCGTATGCCTCCAAGCGACGAATTTGCCGGCGAAAGTGAAAGTGCGCGAGGCGTTGGATTGGTTTGCGGCCTTTTACTCTCGCCAGGCCGATTGCGCGCGCTTGCTCGACCGCCTGCAACTTACCGAAAAGCGCGAAGAGTATTATTCCAAGCTCTCTGGCGGCCAGAAGCAGCGGGTCGCGCTCGCGCTCGCCATGGTGAACGATCCACAGCTCATTTTCCTTGATGAACCGACAACTGGACTTGATCCGCAAGTCCGCCACGAAATTCACGGCCTCATTAGCGAGCTGCGTGATAAGAAGCGCACCATTCTGCTAACCACGCATTACATCGAAGAGGCCGAGCGGCTTTGCGACCGCGTCGCCATTGTCGATGAAGGCCGCATTGTCGCCATGGGAACGCCGCGCGAAATTCAGGCCCGCACGCTGGGCCAGTCGCGCATCGAGATTCTGACCGTGCAACCCATGCCGGGAGAAGTTCCTCAGTTTCAGGACGCCGAAAAATGCACGTTCTCCAATGAAGGTAAGTTGCTCACCGTCTATTCCTCGCGGCCCGCGCGCACATTACCCGACCTGGTGAAATGGATCGATCAGAACGGCTTGGATCTCGAGGACATTCATCTGAAGCGGCCCACGCTCGAAGACGTATTCATCGAGCTGACCGGCAAGCGGCTCAGGGAGTGATCGCATGAACGGCTATTTATCTCAAATCCGAATGACCCTGCGGCTCAGCTTCCGCGACCGAACTGTGGCTTTCTTTAACTACATCTTTCCGCTGATCTTTTTCTTTATGTTCGGCCAGATGATGCGCGCCGGCGAAGGCGCCATCACCCAGATCGTGAGCATGGTGCTCACCATCGGAATCTTGGGCTCGGGGCTGATGGGGGCCGGCATTCGGGCCGCTATGGACCGTGAGCAGAACATCTTGCGGCGCTTCAAAGTCGCGCCGATCAGCCCCGCGCCGATCCTCGTGTCTTCCCTCGTCGCCGGACTGGTGCAGTACTTGCCCCAGGTGGTGATCGTGCTGTTTCTGGCCCGCACGATTTACAAGATGCCGCCCCTCGAGCATCCCGCTTCGCTCCTGCTGTTCCTCTCGCTCGGCCTGCTCGCCCTTCGCGCCATCGGCGGAATGGTCGCCGCGGTGGTCAATTCCATGCAGGAAAGCCAGATTATCGTGCAACTGCTTTACCTTCCGCTGCTGCTGCTGGGCGGCGTGATTCCGATAGCTATCATGCCCAATTGGCTGCAAATTGTGGCGCAGTTCGCGCCCACCTCGCATCTGGCGACGGGAATGCAAGCCATTCTACTCGGCCACGGAACATTTCTGGAAAATCTGCCTGCCGCGGGGGCGCTCGCGCTCACGGCCGTGGTGGGCACGTTTCTTGGAGTCAAGCTGTTCCGTTGGGACAAGGACGACAAGATGTCTCCTTCAGGCAAGCTGTGGCTTGTGGCAGTGTTTGCGCCTTTCTTGGCTATGGGCGCGTGGCAGGCGCACAGCAAAGACAACATCGCTCGTCAAAAGATTCTGACTCGCGACTTGGGCCGCAGGGGCACGTGGTTGATCCGCGATGCGCGTCTGTTTTTGGGCGATGGACGCGTCGTCGACCGCGGCGCCGTGTTGGTAAAAGGCGGCAAGATCGCACAGGTTTTCGAAGGCGCGTCGCCCGATCCTAAAGCTCTCGACGCCCAGACCGTGGAAGGCGCGGGCAAGACACTGCTCCCGGGCCTGATTGATGTGCATGTGCATCTTGGCGCCAATGGCGGCATCTCCGCCGCGGCGTACACGGGCAGGACTGAGGGGAGCCTCGACCGCGAGCTGGCGGCGTATCTTTACAGCGGCGTCATCGCCGTAAAGAGCCTGGGCGATGCGCTGGATGATGCTCTGCATCTGCGCGCCAAGGTTAAGTCGGGTGAGCGGCTCGGCGCCGAACTGTTCCTGGTTGGCCCGCTTTTCACAATTGAGGGTGGGCACGGCGCCGAAGCCCTACCCTATCTCCCCCCCTCCGCTCGCGCCGCGATGGAGGCGCAGTCTTTGCGGCTGCCCAAAACTGCGGAGGAAGCGCGAGCGCAAGTGATGGCGCTTCACCAGGAGGGCGTGGATGGGATTAAAGCGATTTTGGAATCGGGCGCCGGTAGCACGCGCTACAACCGATTGGACCCACAAATCGTGAAAGCGATCGGAGACGCCGCGCGCCAATCCGGTCTGCCCCTGGTAGTCCACACCGGCGACGCTCGCGACGTCGCCGATGCTCTGGATGCCGGCGCGAGCGGTATTGAGCATGGTTCCTTCCGGGAGGCGATCCCGGAAGCTTTCTTCGCCCGCATGAAGCAACAAGGCGCGACCTACGATCCGACGCTGATGGTAGTGGAATCGATCGAGGCGTTTGTCCAAGGCAGCACGGGCCCCATCGAACGCTCTTTGGTGCAGCAGACCGCGGCGCCGGAACTTCTTGCGTCCATCCGATCGCCAGTCCCTTCACCCCAATTGCAAGCCATGCGTCAGGCGTATGCCGGTTATCCGCTGAATCTGGAAATCGCAAAAAAGAACCTGCTCGCCGCCCGCCGCGCCGGCGTGGCTTTGGTGACGGGAACCGACTCCGGCAATCCGCTCACTCTCCACGGCCCGGCTATCCACCGCGAGTTGCAGCTTTGGGTGGAAGCCGGAGTCCCGGCGCCCGAGGCTCTTCAGGCTGCTACTTATAACGCCGCCCGCTTGCTCGGCGCAACCGATCGCATCGGCCTGATCCGCCCCGGCTACGAAGCCAGCCTCCTGCTTGTCGACGGCAATCCTTTACAGGACATCTCCGCGACGGAGCGCATTTCTATGCTCATGTTCAAAGGCGAGCGCGTCAACCGGGCCGATCTGTTCGAGAAACAGTGATTATCCGCCGATAGAGTACATCGGCCGGGGTGGCGGCACGAATCGAGCCGTGTTGATCTCGTGGCCGATCCATTTGGCGCCGACGCACGCGCGAATCGCGTCCGCGATTGCCTCGTCCGAAGCGCCGTTCCGCAGCAGCGACCGCACTTCCGTTTCCTCCACTGCAAACAGGCAGTAACGGACGTGACCGTCCGCGGTCAGTCGGATACGATTGCAGTTCAGGCAAAACGGACGGCTCACGGAGGCGATGAATCCCACGCGGCCAATTCCGTCCGCAAAACGATATTCCGTGGCGGGCGCGCGCGGATCCTGATCCGGAATCTCTTCGAGCGGCCCGATTTCCCGCTCGATCATCGCGATCATGTCGTCCGCCGTAAGCACACGCGGCCGCTCCCACAGGCCCTGCGCGTCGAGCGGCATGAATTCGATATAGCGGATCTCGATCCCTTGTTCGCGGCCGAACCGCGCCAGCGGCACTATGTCCGGCTCCACCAGATTCCGCACAGCGACGGCATTGATCTTGATCGGGCCGTAGCCGATCCGCCGGGAGGTTTCTATGCCTTTCAAAACGCGCTGCAACTCATCCCGCCTCGTGATCTTGAGGAACCGCTCGCGGTCGAGCGTATCCAGGTGAATATTGATGCGGCGGAGACCCGCGTCATAAAGTTCCTGGGCCTGCGCGGCCAGCAGCACGCCATTCGTGGTCAGCGCCAGGTCCTCGATTCCCGGCACAGCCACGAGCTTCCGGATCAGCGTGCTCAGGTTCTTGCGAACCAGCGGCTCGCCTCCGGTGATCCTCAGCTTGCGAACGCCCAGGCTCGCCGCGACGCGCACGAACCGCTCGATCTCCTCGAATGTGAGCACGTGCTCGCGGGGCTCGAATTTCACGTCCGCCTCCGGCATGCAGTAGAAGCACCGGATGTTGCAGCGGTCCGTCACGCTGATGCGCAGATTATCGTGAAGACGGCCGAAGCCATCTTTCAACACGTTGAGGTGAGCCACGGGAACCTATCCATCATTGTAGATTGCCGCGGGAAAGCACGAGCGGCGGCCAAGTCCGCCTGCACGGACCTGGCCGCCGCTCGCTCAACGCAAGTGAGCGCCGCGTCCTCCGCCACGGCGCCCGCAAGCTCGTAGATTATTCAGCTTGTCCCGACTCGAAATGAATCACGGTGACGTGCGCGGTCTCGGACGGATTCAGTCGGGGCGTCCTGTAGCTGTAGGTCCGGCCGTCCGCGATCGTCACGGATCGAAGCGCGCATCCGGTTTCGCTTCCGCAGAGGAACACGAGCTGAGGGGCGGCGTGGCTATTGGCGTCCTGCGGCGTCCCGATCCCGAGCAACGACGCCCTGCCGGTCTCCCGATTGACGAGTTTCGTTGCCGCGCCCTCTTGACTGATCAAGTACTGACCGGCATTCTGGACGCCTGCAGCCGTGCGGAACGCGAACGGAACGTCTGCGACTACTTTGCTCTGCCCATAGGCCGCCGCAACGCTCAGCGTCAGGCCGGCGGCGGTCAGCAATAGCGAATTCAATTTGGTTTTCATTTTATTTGTCTCCTTTTTGTCTCTTTCCTTAAAGGAACGCACTCAGGAAAGCATGTGGGGGGCCAAACGTAAAACCAATGAAACGCGTGGAAACGGGCGCGTCCATGAACCATTCGGTTAGAGGGACTCACCGATCGGTTTGGCCGCGCCCGGCGCGGACCCGCTCAAGCGATGGCGGCGGCGGTGCCCTTTAGCGCCTGCATCTGAGCTTCGAGCTGCGCGAGAGTCATCCCCGCCGGCGTTTTGCCGCCCGCGTCGACCCAAGTGCTGTCGGCGATCGCGTACACTTCATCCACAAACTTCGAAAAGAACTGCCAGGTCATCTTGTACAGTTGACCCCATGAAATCACGGTCGCGCCTTGCGCGTCGTACCCCGGCAGCACCACGGCGTGGCCTCCGATGATTTTCGAATGGGACGGGTCGACTGTCCACACGGAAGGGGGATCTTGTCCCGGCGGCATGACGCTCTGCGGCACGTTGAAACCGATATAGGCGACGCCGCAATCGTTAATGGCGGATTTGACGTCGTCGATGTTGCGGGGATCGACTTCCACGAAGCCCAGGATCTTGTGCCGGCTCTTTCCCGCCGGCCCAAACGGCGCGCCGCTATTAAGAAGGTACGTCAGCACGTGCTGTTCGTTGCCGCCCGGACCTTCGCCGCCTTGCTTCGGATCGTATCCGCAAGCCTGAATGTACAACTGCTCAACATCGCGGTCGGGCTCCGTTGTTTCTTTGCTCTGCGCTTTGAAGCTCCAAACCTGAATGGCGTGATAGAAGGCGGCGCAAGTGCAATCGCCCAGCGTATCGTTGAGCATCATGCCGAAATTGGCCGGCATACCCGTTGTATAGTCGACCGAAGGTGGTGGAGGCGGAACCTGCTGGCCCGCCTGCAGCGCGCTCATATGCGGAATACGCGGGTTGTAGGAACGCGCAAGGCGTCCTAATTTTCGTTGATGCGGATGCGATGCATTCATATGGTTCATCTCTCTTTCAGATAATTTGCTGTTCGAAATACGCGAAATGTCCGGCTTTCAGGCTTAATGAGTATATCCCAAAAGCCGCGCTCGCACGCACCGAATTAGCACGCGAATTTCCAACACATTCAGGAGTTAGATCGTACGAGGCGTCGTTTCCCGACAGCCCATGGAGGAGGTTCAGAACCGCGACGTGAGGGGCGGGCGCAAGCGCGATAGAATGAAATGTTATCCTGATCCGTTCCCATGTCATCGATCGACGTTCCGCTTAAGCCAAGCGGCTCAGCTTCCGACGCCCGCCTTAGCTTCGGACAAACTTCCAGACCCGACTTCGGCCAGACTCCGAGGCCCGGATTCACCCAAACCTCCCGGAAAGACAGGTGGTGGGTCGAGCCGCTCCTCGTCTTTATCGGCTACATGATTTTCATCGTGTACGCCAACTGGGCCATCTTGGAGAATAACTACTACGAACTGCCGGGAACGCAGTACCTCTCGCCGATGTACTCGCCCCTCCTGTTCCGCACGCAACCTCTCTGGTGGCCTTCGATTCTGCCGTACTCGGCAGCGTGGTTCATTCTCTGGGCTCCGCTCGGCTTTCGCTTCACTTGCTACTACTACCGTGGCGCTTACTACAAGGGCTTTTGGCTGGATCCACCCTCTTGCGCGGTTGGCGAACCTCGAAAAACTTATTGGGGCGAGCGGACGTTCCCCCTAATCCTGCAAAACGTCCACCGCTACTTTCTGTATTTCGCGATCCTGTTCATTGGCATTCTGTCTTACGACGCCTGGCGAAGCCTGTGGTTCGACGGCCCCTCCGGTCCGGGTACTCATTTCGGCATCGGACTTGGCTCTCTCATCCTGATCCTGAATCCGATTCTGCTCGGCCTATATACCTTCGGATGCCATTCCTTCCGTCACTTAATCGGCGGGCGGAAAGACGTAATCTCCTCCAGCGCGGTGCGGAAATCCTGCTATGACTGCGTATCCGGCCTCAACCGCCGCCACATGCTCTGGGCCTGGATCAGTATGTACTACGTGGGGTTCGTGGACCTCTATATCCGCCTGTGCGCCAAAGGCATTTGGACGGATTGGAGAATCCTTTAGGAAATGGCCGAATATCAAATACACGAATACGACGTCCTGGTGGTGGGCGCCGGCGGAGCCGGATTGCGCGCGGCCATTGAAGCCTCCGCGGCGGGCGTTACGACAGGCGTTGTCACCAAATCCCTGCTAGGCAAAGCTCACACGGTGATGGCGGAAGGCGGCATGGCGGCCGCCATGGGGAACGTGGACGACCGAGACAATTGGCGAGTCCACTTCGCCGACACCATGCGCGGCGGACAATATCTGAACAATCCGCGCATGGCGGAGATCCACGCCAAAGAGGCCCCTGCAAGGGTCAAGGAACTCGAAGCCTGGGGCGCGATGTTCGACCGCACCAAGGACGGCCGCATCTTACAGCGCAATTTCGGCGGCCACCGATATCCCAGGCTGGCGCATGTCGGCGATCGAACGGGCCTCGAGATGATCCGGACATTGCAGGATCACGGCGTGCATCGAGGCATTCAGTTCCATATGGAGACCACGGTCGTCACGCTGCTCAAAGACGGAGATCGCTGCGTGGGAACCCTGGCCTATGATCGCGAACGCGGACGATTCCTCGTGTTTCACGCCAAAGCCGTGGTTTTGGCGACCGGTGGAATTGGGCGCGCTTATCAGATCACCAGCAACAGTTGGGAATACACGGGCGACGGACACTCGCTCGCCTATCACGCGGGCGCGGCGCTGCTCGATATGGAGTTCGTGCAGTTCCATCCCACCGGCATGGTCTGGCCGCCCAGCGTCCGCGGAATTCTGGTGACCGAAGGCGTGCGCGGCGAAGGGGGGGTCCTTCGCAACAAAGAGGGCCGGCGATTCATGTTCGACGACATCCCGGCGAACTACAAATCGCAGACCGCCGATAATCCCGAGGAGGGCTGGCGCTATACGCAGGGAGACAAGAGCGCCCGGCGCCCGCCGGAGCTGCTGACGCGCGACCACGTCGCCCGCTGCATCAATCGCGAAGTCAAGGCGGGCCGCGGCAGTCCGCATGGCGGGGTGTTCCTAGACATCGCGTGGATCAAGGAGAAGCTTCCCAACTCGGCCGAGCACATCAAGAAGAAGCTGCCAAGCATGTATCACCAGTTCAAGCAGCTCGCCGACATCGACATCACCCAGGAGCCCATGGAAATCGGGCCTACCACGCATTACATGATGGGAGGCGTTCGGGTGGATGCCGACACCCAGATGTCTGGCGTCGCGGGCCTGTTCGCCGCGGGCGAATGCGGCGCAGGCCTCCACGGGGCAAATCGCCTGGGAGGCAATTCGCTCTCCGACTTATTGGTATTCGGCAAGCGCGCAGGCGAGTACGCCGCCCAATTCGCGAAAGAACATTCCGCGGGCGCGCTGCCCAAGGACCAGATCGACGCCGCCGCCCGCGCCGCGTTGGAGCCGTTCGAACGCGGACCCTCCGGCGAGAATCCCTACGCCATCCAGTATGAGCTGCAGGAATCTATGCAGAAACTGGTGGGCATCGTCCGCCGCGAAGAGGAGATGCAGCAGGCGCTTGAAATCATCGAAAAGCTCAAGCGCCGCGCGGCCAAAGCCGGCGTCTCAGGCAATCGTGAATATAACAATGGCTGGCATACGGCCCTCGATCTCTCCAATCTGCTGACCGTATCTGAAATCGTCACGCGGGCTGCCCTGGAACGAAAAGAAAGCCGCGGCGCACAGTTCCGTGACGACTATCCGGAAAAAAGCGAGGAGTGGGGCCAATATAATCTGCGAATCGAAAAGGCAGCGGATGGAAGCGTTCGTGTCGAACGCATTCCGGTCATCCCGATGGCGGAAGAAATGAAACAAGTGGTGGAGGAACAGAAGTAGGATGGCCAGCGCGACGTTCCGGATCTGGCGCGGAGACGCTTCCGTGGGGGAATTCAGAGACTATACCACCGAGATTTCGAGCGGCATGGTGGTCCTCGACGCGGTTCACAAGATCCAAGCTGAGCAGGCCAACGATTTGGCTGTACGGTGGAACTGCAAGGCCGGCAAATGCGGGTCATGTTCGGCGGAAATCAACGGCCGGCCGAAGCTGATGTGCATGACGCGGCTGAACACGCTGCCTCTCGACCAACCCGTCACCGTCGAACCGATGAAGACTTTTCCATTGCTCAAGGATCTGGTCACCGACGTCTCCTGGAACTATCGCGTTAAGGAGCGCATCGAGTACATCAAGCCCCGCAAACCCGACGCTCCGGATGGCACATGGCGCATGTATCAATCCGACGTCGACCGCGTGCAGGAATTCCGCAAATGCATCGAATGCTTTTTATGCCAGGACGTCTGTCACGTTCTGCGCGATCACCGGCTGCACGATAAATTCATCGGGCCGCGCTTCCTGGTCCACGCAGCCGCATTGGAGATGAACCCCATCGATTCCGCCGACCGCCTCCAAGACCTGCGCGAAAGCTGTGGAATCGGTTACTGCAACATCACCAAGTGCTGCACCAAGGTCTGTCCAGAAGAAATCAAAATCACCGACAACGCGATCATCCCGTTGAAAGAGCGCGTGGTGGACCGCTATTACGATCCACTCACGCGCCTGTTCAGAGTTTTCCGTTAGCCTCAACCGACTGGCTGCGGTTGCGCCATCTTCGCCATGGCTTCTTTGGCGCGTTTCGCCATCTCCTGCGGAGGCACGTCCTCAATGTGCGTGGCGACCGACCAGGAGTGGCCGAATGGATCGGTGAGTTTGCCGTAGCGATCGCCCCAAAACATGTCGGAAGGCTGCTGGTCGGCTTTGGCTCCCGCGGAAACGGCCTGCTTGAAGACGTTATCCACGTTATCGACGTACAGCATAATGCCGGTGGCCGTGCCGCGGAGCGTTTTGGGCGAAGTGGATCCGCTCGCCGGGTTCTCGTCGGCTAGCATCAGCATCGAATCCCCAATCTTCAATTCCGCGTGCATGATCTTACCGTTCGGGCCATCCATTTTCACGATCTCCTGAGCGCCGAACGCGTGCTGATAAAACTCGATCGCTCTCTTCGCATCGTTTACGACCAAGTAAGGCGTGATGGAATGATAGCCCTTTGGTATGGGCTGAATTTTGCTTGGCATGATTTGGACCTCC
The DNA here is from genome assembly GCA_035631295.1 of Bryobacteraceae bacterium. Classification (GTDB taxonomy): domain Bacteria; phylum Acidobacteriota; class Terriglobia; order Bryobacterales; family Bryobacteraceae; genus Palsa-187. The sequence goes on from DASQJB010000184.1 coordinate 13,411, forward strand.
CCTTCTCGACTTCTTGAAGCGTCACAGCAAAAGACGCTTCCGAGTGTAGAGCCAAGCTTCCGCTCGCCCGTTTCAAGTTTAATGACGCCTCGAACATGATCGGTGCAATCGCTCTTCCATCGCGTCGGCCCACGTTCACTGAGCTCGCGAGAAGTCGGCAATTTGGCGCGCCGAACCGGTCACCGTAAGAATATGCATGCCCGTGTTGGCGCGGTCCACCGCATAGATGTAGCCGCGTTCGTCCACTTCCAAGTTGTTGGTCTGGATCGCGACTTTACAAACCTGCTCCGCTCCCTGCCCCACGCAGCGCTTGTCCGTCTTCGCCGTAACAGCGGGAATGTAGTAGCCAATCTCCTTCGGGTGGAACGGGTCGCGCACGTCCACCGCTCGAACACCTGCATTGAAATGCGCAATGAACAGGATGCGATTGTAATAAACCGGCGAGAAGCTTTCATTGGAAGAATGCGCGCCAAAACGCCCGCCCGCGGAGCAAAAGTTCCCGCTCGCCTCCGGAACCGTCCACGTCGACACTCCCATCGGCTTCGCCTCGTCGGAAATGTCCACGAACCGCAGCGTCTGCCGGAATTCCTGGCATTGGTTGGCGACCGTTTCGCCCGTAACCGCGACGAAGTCTTTCACTTTTCCGTTCTTCTGTTTGACGAATTCAGCCATGGGAACTTTAAGCAAGGGAAAGGCGGTGTGCGCGCCAATGTCCTCCGGGAAATCCAGCCGTGCAATCACCGGATAACGAAGATTCTCATCCGTCGGTTCTTTCGGGCCGCTCAGCAGCTTTTCTCGGTCGACGATTTCCAGCACGCCATCGCGTGAATTGCCATAGGCAAAATATACGCGATTGCCTTTCGCGCCAGTGGACATTGGGCCGTGGAGGCTTTCCGGGACCGGCCCTTTCGCGCCGGGCTGCTGGCCAGGCAAGCCGAAGTAGCGGAGGAAGACAGGCTTGGCGGGGTCACTCAGATCGTAAATCATGGCCATGCGCGGAGTGCGCCAGCCGGGGGCTCCGCCGACAAGATATGCGATGCCCGTGTCGCATTCCCACCAGCTTTTGTGCGTATCGCGCAGGCCGCTGACGATCGTAGTCATGCGGCTGGGCTTGGCCGGGTCGGTGACGTCCCACATTTCGTGAGCGGAATTGCCGAGACTGCGCAACAGGTAGAACTTGCTCTTGTCAGCATGCGGCAGCTCGCTCCCCGCGCACACACGCACCATTTGCGCTCCGCCCACGTCA
>DASQJB010000185.1:0-8381 GCA_035631295.1 Bryobacteraceae bacterium
GTACGTGCCGGGAAATAACGAAAGGATGTAGTAGGAGATCCTCTCCGCCAGCCCCGTTTTCTTCATGACGAAGCCGTAATACACCACCACCAGCAGCGTCCACCATGCTCCGTCGGAATATCCGCTGAGCGCGCCACTGACGGATGGGCGCGCCAGCTCGGGAACCACAACCAAAGGCGGAACGCCAACCACCATTAGTATCGCCATCATCAGCAGCGAGGCTACGCCGTTGTTCATCACCTCGGCGGCCCACAGCACCACCGTTCCGCAGATGATGGCCAGCACAAGCTGCGCCGTCCGCGAAAGCCCGTGCGGCGTAGGAATGAAGGCAACGGCAAGAGCCACGGCAACGGCTATGGCAAGCCACCCCCACTTGACCGCAGGCTTGGCGGCGACGGCAGGTTGAGGGGCGGCAACAGGGGTAGTGCTCATAAGAACACAATGTTATCAGGCCCCAGAACAGCCATCGGCAGCGCGAGATCCGTGACTTTCTGTACGACGCCTGGCGCCCATAAATCTGGGACAATCATGGCAGGAGGGTACGATCGAGATTCCCGACGCGCCTGTTCCGGCGCGCTAAGTCAGCCGCTGCCGCGCAGGGAATTCCCTTGAAGGAATTCGTTTCGGATGCGCTGACGGAGAAGCTTCGGGAAAGGAATTCGGGCAAACCTTGGATGAAGGGCTTTGGCAAGCTGCGACATCCTCACGAGGAAACCGCACGCATCGCCCAGATCATCGAGCAGGAGTTCGAACGCGCTGAAGCCTAGTGTCCCGCCTCAGCTAATTCCCTAAGCCCGGAGGAATTCTCTCGCCCAGCACGCGGAACCGCAAAAAGCCTTTGCGTGCTTTGCGCTACTACACCTGAGAATCGTTGCCTGCTGCGACGATTTCTGTGGGACCTGGCTTTCAGCCTGCCGCCGGGCTTGGCCCGGCGTTTGGTTGCGGCTCCGCTGCTCCGTGCCTTTGCGAGAGTATTCGCCTTCTCGGTGCGATCGTAGGAACCGGCTCGATTGGTGACGATGTCAGTGGCCGCCGCGCGCAGCGGACGCGCCCGCCGTCAGATCGAAGACCATCTCCTCCATCACAATCCGATCGTCGGGACGCGCGTCGCGCAGCGCCCGGTCGGCCTCAAAGAGCTTGCCGATGGCGCGCTCCAACCGAGCCTTCGGAAACGCCTGTATCGTTTCCGAAATCTGCCGCGCGCGCTCCGGCCAAATGCGGACCCCCAGCCGGTTGAAGTACGCCTGAATCTCACCGGGATTGCGCAGCCCAGCCTCTCGGGCCGCCAGCGCCATGCGAAATTGAGTCGAGAGAAACGTCAGCGCCATGGGCATGTATTCGCCGGCGCGACTCAATGTGTCCAACGTTTCGAGCGCCCGCCCGCGATCGCCGCGCCCCAGCGCCGCCACCATCGCGAAAATAGTGGTGGAATGCGCATCCGGCGCGAGCGCCGCAATATCTTCCGCCGTGACCTTCCGGCCATCCGCAAACAGCTTCAGCTTCTCCATTTCCGTGGCGATGCGCGCGGCCTCGCCGCCGGTGGCTTCGAGCAACAGCGCGAGCTCCGTCAGCCCAAGCTGCACGCCCAGGCTCCGAGCTAGATTCTGCGCCAGCGCTCGCGCCATCTCGGGCGAGAAATGCCGGAACTCCACTTGGGCCGGGACCGCGGAGAAGAACTTCCTCACCCGCTCAAGCCGGGCCTTGTCTTCGCCGTCGAAATCAAAGCGGGCGCAATCGATCACTAAGACTGTTCCCGGCGATGGCGCGCGCAAGTATTCCTCTAGCGGTCCCGCTCCGCCTGCCGCGGCGCTGCCGTCTTCTTCGGCGTCCGCCGTCCTTCCCTTCGGCAACGCGGCTTCCGCCCGGCCCAACCAAATGACGCGCCGCGCCGCAAAGAGAAACAGCGATCGCGCGTCGTCGATCGCAGCAGCGAGCGGAGTTTGGTCCAGATCGTGACGCGTGAGTCCGCTTTCTCGCTCGCCCTCCGGAAGCGCCGCTTCGATCAGCGCACGGCGGCAACGGTCCCGGTTATATGATTCGGGACCGAGGAACAAGTAGACCGGATCCGGCCCGTTGCGCTTCAAACGCTCCAGAAACTGTTCCGGCGTCATCAGAAATCGTTCAAGATCGCCGACACCACTTGGCGCGCCGCGACTACGCTGGCGCGATTCAGAGCGTCATCGCTTTCTTCAAAGTACTGTCTCGCGTCCTGGCTGATCTCGTAACGTTCGGTGATTTCCAGGCTGGGCCGGTTGAAAAGGACCTTGCCCGTCGTGCGCTCCGTCAGCTTGATCTGCATCGTCACATGGACCTCCACCGTCGAGGCCCGGCTGGTGGCGGGATCGAACGTGATGGGGAAGGACGAATAGTTGCTCACGACTCCCGTGAGAATCATATCGGCCTGATGGACATCGGAAACCATTCGGTACCGCGTGCGCGAGATGAATTCACGCGTGATGGCTTCCGGCAGCCGGTCGGTGAGCTTGTAGCGGATGCTGGCGTTGCCGAATGCCGGAATCGCAACGGTGTGGATCGTTTTGGGCAGCAGTTCCCCGCGCCCCGCCACATGGTACCCGCAAGCGGAAAGAAGACAGATGACGGAACTCAGGACGAGGGCGCCCCTCATAGCAATTCCCGCGCCACCGCCACCGCATTTTCCGCCGCCAACCGGAGATTGTCGGAAACGATCCAGAACCAGCAGGCGCGCGCGTTATTGTTGTCCACGGCAATCGCCCCGGCGCTCAAGCCGCTCTGCCCGGCGATGCCGGCATTGGTGGGCGGATCGTCAGGACGTACATCGATGCCGCCCTCTTCGAGTATGCGCACAATCGTTTCCACGCCAGGTTGCTCGTCGAATTCCACCCACAGGGAAAAGCTGTGGCCATGGAAAACGGGAGCCTGGATCAGCCTCAGCGAAGGCATCGGCACGCCCGGCCACGCCGCCAGCAGCGAGGCGAGGTGCCGTTCGATGCGCTGCTCGATGCCCTGCAAAGGCTCAAGCGCCTCCTCGCCGTACCGCGCGAGCATATTAAAACCCGCCTGCGCGTCGAAGACGTCCTGCTTCAGCTTCTGAAAATTGAGCACGGCGACCGTTTGCTGCTGCAATTCATCCAATCCGCGTTGTCCGCGTTCGCTGGCCGGCTCGAAAATGTGGACCAGCGCGCGGCGGATGGTCCCGGCCCGCGCCAAACGAGCCAGGAAAATCGCCAGCGCGATCGCAGCCGGGTGCGCCACCACATGAATCGCCGCCGCGGCCGGACGGCCCGTCTCCGGTTCGGCGGAAGGCGCCCGCAATCGGGCGTTCGGCTGCTCTTCGAGCGCCCCCGCCAAATCGATTAAGACAGGGCCTCCCGCCGGATTGAGTTTGAGCGCGCGGCGGCTAGAAGCTTGCGAGCCGGCTAGAAACGCCACGCTCGCGCCCTCCAGGCTCTCCGCGCTTAAGGGGGTCAATACAGCCGCTTCGTCTTCCTCCAGCGAAAGCAGCGTCGATCCGTCGCCCGCTGCGGAAATCAATTGAACTCGCGGCGCCGGCTTGTTCTCCCCAAGCACTTCCCGGATTTCCTTGGACAGCAGCGTATCGCCGCCGACCATCGCCACCAGCGGACGTTCGCTAGCCAACTTTGCGCTCCGAAGGTGGAATGGCCGTCGGCCTTTCATCGGCTGGCTGCGGCGTTACGGGGCGGAATCGTCTTCGCAGGACGCCGGCGATCCGGATCACGATCCCCGTCGCCACGTAGCAAGCCGGAAGCAATAGCAGCGCCGGTCGCAGGAAATTCACAATCAGAGCGATCACGCTCGCCAGCAGAACAAAGGTCAGAGGCGAGCGGGGACGCAGCAAGTCGATGTCTTTGAAACTGGGATAGCGCCAAGTGCTCACCATCAGGAAGGAAAGCACTCCGATCAGCGCCACCCACGCGGCGGAAAAAACCCACCAGCGCAGCGGTGTGGCTCCAAAACCGTATACCACTCCGGCCACCATCGAAGCCGCAGCGGGAATGGGCAGCCCGGCGAAATATTTGCGGTCAGGACGTCCCGGATTTCGCAGCACGGGATTCTTCTGAATGTTGAAACGCGCCAACCGCAGCGCTCCGCACAGCAGGAACACGAACGAAACGAAATAGCCGGCGCTGCGAAGCTGCTCGAGCGTAAGCACATCCGCGGGTGGCTCGACGAATTCAATCCCCCACGCGAAGGCCAGCACCGCCGGCGCGATGCCGAACGTGATCACGTCCGCGAGCGAATCCATTTCGCGGCCAAAATCGCTCACGGTGTTGGTCATGCGCGCGATGCGCCCGTCCAAACCGTCGAGGACCACGGCGATGCCGATGGCGATGGCCGCCCACTGAAAGTGAGCCTGCGCCCCGGCGGCGTTCTGGACCGCCTGCATGGCGCCCTGAAACACCTCCAGCAACGAGTAGAAGCCGAGAAACACGTTGCCGGCCGTGAACAGAGTCGGCAAGGCATAAGCTGCGCGCCGGGGACGGCGATCCGGCGAGCGAGGATCGATCAAGCGCTCGCGCAAGCTCAGGGTTCTCATGCCGCGTTCTCCTGTGGTTCGCCCTTAAAGTCGCCCTTAAAGTCAATGACCCGCGCCACCACGCTCTCTCCAGCCGAAACGCGTTCGCCCGCGCGGACAGCGATATCCCATTCCGGCCCGAGCAGCACATCCACTCGTGAACCGAACTTGATTAACCCGATGCGCTCGCCGAGCGCCACCGGATCCCCCGAGCTCTTATAACAAATGATCCGGCGCGCGATCAAACCCGCGATCTGCTTCACCACGACGGTCGTGGGCCGGTCGCCGGCCATGCCGTCGATGACGATGATGTTTTGCTCGTTCGCCTCGCTCGCTTCCTCTTTATCGGCGGCCATGAAATCGCCCTTCTTGTATTTAATGCAGGCGATTTTTCCGGCGATCGGCGCGCGGTTCACGTGAACGTCGAAGACGTTCATAAAGATGCTGATTTGACCAGGCCCGCCGGCGCTGGATTTAACCGACACCACTTTTCCGTCCGCCGGGGAAACGGCAACCGGTCCTGGAGGCGCCCGACGCTCCGGGTCGCGAAAGAAGTTCAAACAAAACGCAGCGAAAATGTAGAACGGAACCGAGTACGGCCACCCCGCCAGATAAGCGGTCGCCAACGCGCCCGCCACCAGCGCGCCCGCGTAGTAATAACCGTACTTCACCATTCGTATTTATTGTCGCATTGGACGTGCCGGAGCACCGCCGTGCTAGCGTGTCGCCAGGATTCCAGTGCCTACCGGAATCGAGACATGCGTGGGGACTTGCTTCAACGTGGCGGAAAACGTCGTGCCCGCGTTAGAAGTTTCCACCCAGATGGTTTGCGGCGCTGCTTTTGCGAACTGCACTTCCACGGGGACCTCCACCGAAAAGCCGTCGTCGACTCCGCTCTGTTCGATTCTTCCCAAAAGCCTCACCGCCGGCGCCGCGCCCTTCACCGAATAATTCAGTTTGAGAGCGGGAATTCCCGTGGAATAAACCCAATTCTCGAAGAATCCGTCGACGCTGGATAGGCTGACGCGCGGCGGCAGAAACTCCTTCACCAACGCGCGCAAATCCGCCGTCGACGCCGGGCGGAACTCGTAGCGGCGGCGGAATTCGGCCAGCATTTTCAAGAAGCGTTCGTCGCCCAAGCGCCGGCGCAACATATGGAAGATCCAGGCGCCTTTATCGTAGGCGATCGCGTGCCAGGCGTCGGGCGTATCCGGCGAATCGAGCCGGAAGCCCAGGGTAATGGGGCCTGCGGATTCCACTGTACTTTCCTCCCGCGTCTTTCGCATCAGCACGTCGCGGAAATCCTCCAGCACATCCTGCATCGCCTTTGCGCCCCGCTTTTTCTCTAAATAGAGGAGCGCCGAATAATTCGCGAGCGCCTCCGGAATCCATTCGTCCTGGTATGTCGCCGGCAGAACTAAATCCCCCCACCACTGATGCGCGACTTCGTGCGCTTGCATCAGGTCGGAGAAAAAGGTCTGCTCGCGCGGTCCTCGCGCGGAGGGAGGGCGGGCGCTGGGATCGAGATAGGCGAGAGTGGAAAGGTACACCAGCCCCGGGAAACCCTGGCCGAAGGCTCCCGGTATGGGAGACACCGTCAAGCTCTGGAGACCCGGTGGTCCGAACCATCCGGAGAACATCTCCAGCGAGCTGGAGACATCCGCGCCCACGGAATGCAGACGGGCCAGAGGATCCGGCGGGGCGGGGGGAGGCGGGGGAGGCGGCTGGAGGGGCGGTATACGGCGGACGCCGCGGACGCCGCTCAAACGGGCCGGCTCCACGTCACTGGCTAAAACTTCGCTCTCGGGCACTCTCCGCTGGAGCGAAGCTTCCAACGCGCGGTTTCCATAGACTTCCACGCGGAAGCCCGGAGCCGCGCCGGTGACCTTCTCATAATCGCCCAGATTGAACCCGGCCACGCGAATTGGAGCCGGCGTCAAGCGGCGCGAGTAACGCCATTCCTCGTCCACGCGATCCTCGATCAGGTCCCCCGGCGTCAGCAGCGTCAACCGCTTCGGATAACGGAAGGACAAATCGTAAATCGACACCTCCATCCCGGCTCGCGGATACCAATTCGACCGGGCGCCGACGAAGTAAACGTCCTTGCCTGCGGAGGCAATCACTGAACCTGCCTCCTCGAAATCGATTTGATGCGTGCTTTCGGGCGCAAGCGGCTGGGGAGAAACCAACAAGAACGAATCGTTCTCATCGGTGCGCAGCGCCCGTTCTCGGGGCGAATCGTTGAACACCAGCTCGGCGGGCGCGCCGTCGATTCGCGCGCCCGTAATCTCGATCGCGCGGGAAATCTCGAATGGCAACACGCGGACCGGATGCGATCCGGCTTTTACGGAAATCCGTGCGGACGCCTTCAGCCTCAAGCTCGCGTCGAGCTGCGCGTCAATCTTAAAACGCTCGCAGGCGAAAGGCGCGGGGGGCTGGCCGGCTCCGTTGCGCGAGCTACGTGCCGGAAAACTGGTCCAAGTATCGTAGGAAAAACGGTTGTTATGCTCGGCCAAGCGTCCGGCGAGGATCTGATCGCCCGCCCGCGAATCATAGAAAAGATCGAAATTGCCCAGGCTTTTTCCAGAGACGGCGGCGAACAGCAATCCCGGCCGGAACGCCGGCGAGGTCAGCAGATCCCCGGCGAGCCGCAACTGGAATCCCGCTGCTATGTTGAGCAGCGCCTGATTCCACTGCCCGGCGAGAAGCGCACCCTCTTCCTCGGACTTTCTCCCGCGCTCCCCGCGCACGATTTGATCCAGCAGCTCGTCCCCGGATCTGTCGGTGAACAGCAGCAGCCCGCTCGAAAAGTGTTCGTCCAGATTCGGCGTTTGAGTGAATTTGGCCAGGCTCTGCCGCTCGCCGCGATAAGGCGGCAGGAGGAGCACTTCGCCGTCGCCACCCTCGACGTCTCCCGAAAACACCGCGGCCCATCGCTCGCCGCGAACCGGTTTCGCGAAAATAAGATAGCCGTCGTTGAAATAGAGGCGGAGATCCTCTTTCACCAGGCTCACGTCGCGGATGCGATAGCACTCGGTTGCGTCCAGGCCGGAGGAATGCAGGACCTGGATCAGGTCCGCGCCGTCGCCTGCTCGGAGGAAAGCAGTCAGAAGACAGAAGACAGAAGTCAGAATAGCCCACCTTCGCATCTTCACTTTGTTCATTCTGTCTTCTGACTTCTGCTTGCTGTCTTCCTCTTCAGATAAACATTTCCTCGTCCGCCGTCGCGCGATCCGGATTGGGCCGCGCTCCGCGCGCGAAATACTGGATAGCGGCTCGAATACCGGCGGCCACGCCATTGATCTCGCGGATGGGCCTCAGAATGCCGGTATGCACCAGTCCTACCGTTTGCTGGACGCGGGTCATGGCGTCGTCCAGCACCAGTTCCGCGCGATCCAGCTGGCTGCGGGCGCGCCCGCTGAAATCCGTGAACAAGTTTTCGGCGATGGCCAGTTGGCGCGAGGCAGAATCGAGAATTTGGCTGGTCTTAGCCGTAATCTCCGCGATTTTTACTCTGCTTTCTTGAATCGCCGTGAGCGAATTATCGGCGACGGCGTGGATTTTCGGCGTTAGCGTCTCGACTTTTTCTTGCATCGCGCGAGATGCTTTGTAAATGCCGAACATGACGGCCGCCTGAATCAACAGCGCGATCGCGGCGACTGCCGTAAAGACCGCCATGATGATGAGCAGGACCTGCGTATCCATACTTAGCAGCCGCGCCGGCGGCCCAGCGGCGCCCAGCGCGGCATTCTCCTCCGCTTCTTGGGCCCGCGCCTTTAATCGGCCACGGGGTTGTTCATCGCATCCCGATACGCCTGCTTGCCGGCGTCGAGGGCGGCCGATAGGTTGTCCTTCTGCTTGCGCA
>DASQJB010000186.1:0-3983 GCA_035631295.1 Bryobacteraceae bacterium
AGCCTCCGAAGGAATACGAGCTGAAGAACCCTCCGGATGACGCCGAAGACCAGGATGCCGTCGCGGGCCCGCCATGACGCGCGTCTGTCACGCCTGATAGACGGTCCTGCCGCCCACCACCGTGCGGACGATCTGGATATCTTTGATCTTTTTCGGGTCGATGGTGTGTGGGTCCTCGGCCAAAATCACAAAGTCCGCCAACTTGCCGGGCGTGATGGATCCTTTAATCTTTTCCTCGAATGAGGCGTACGCGCCGTTAATGGTATTCACTCGCAGGGCCTCGTCCACGCTGATGCGCTGGTTGGCTCCCCAGGTTTCTCCATTCCACCCTTTTCGCGTCGCCATTCCCTGAATGCCCATCAGTGGCGCAAACGGTCCCGGGCTGAAGTCCGAACCCGCGCACGCTGTGATCCCGGAGTCGAAAAACGTACGATACGCCATCGAACGCTTCATCAGGTCCTCGCCATAAAAGTGGAATTTGTCGGCGTTGTAGTAGGCGTACGACGTAAAAGGAGCCGGGATGGCGCCGGCAGCCTTCATACGACGCACGAGATTGTCGTTGATGAGAGTGCAATGCGTGATCTTAGGGCGTGCGTCGGTCCTTGGGAACAACTTCTGGGCCCGCTCAAACGCCGTCATCACCATATCGATAGCCACATCCCCGTTGGCGTGACAATTCATCTGGATGCCTGCGCGATGAACGCGTTCGACCCATGCATTTAGATCGTCCTGCGTCTCTGTGATGTTGCCTTTGTACGGCGGATTCGTGCCGGCGTACGGCTGGCTAAGCGCCATCGTGCGCTCCGAAAATGATCCGTCGACAGTATGCTCCGAGGTCGCTCCGAGCTTTATCCATTCATCTCCAAAACCGGTCATGATGCCGGCGCCGATCATCGCCTCCAGTTCCTTGCCGCCAACTTCATAGCTGACTCGATGCAGAAGATCGCCGCGCGAGCGCACCTGTTGAAGCGCCATGAGATTACCACCCTGGTGATGAACGCTCGTCAGGCCATAGCGCACAAACTGCTTCGAGATGAACGCCAAACCATCGCGGTCGCGTTGTAAGCTCTCCTCTGCCGCTAAAACTGCCCGCTTCCCCACGCGGTTAAATACGTTCCGCGCCCGATCGGTCACGCGGCCGTTAAGTTCTCCATTTGCATCGCGCTCGAAAGTTCCTCCCGGTGGATTCGGTGTGTTTTTGTTTACGTCAGCCATCTCCAGGGCCTTGCTGTTGTAGTACGATGTATGTCCACCGCGATGACGGACGACCACCGGATGATCCTTCGAGACTTGGTCGAGATCGCGAACGTTGAGTTCGCGATTATCCTTGACTTTGGTGTCGTCGAAAAAAGATCCCTCCACCCAGGTTCCCGGCGGCGTCTGGCGAGCTTTCGCACGGAGCTTGTCTATGATGCTGGCGATCGTCACGAACTCAACTTCATATGGGTTTCCCACCAGGACCTCGTACAGCAAGACATTGCCTGGCGCGTGGTTGTGGCAGTCTATGAACCCGGGCGTTACGGTCATACCTCGGGCATCTAGCATTTGAGTCCGCGCGTCCGCGAGGTTCCGAATGTCGGCGTTGGTCCCGACTGCAATGAACCGGCTGCCTTTCACCGCAATGGCCTCGGCGCGAGGCGTGGCGTCATCCATTGTGAACACCCGCGCGTTCACCACTACCAAGTCGGGGCTGTTCCCGCCGGCGCGGGTCGCGGTCTGGCCCTCCATGTCTGGAGCCAAGCTGGTTCCAAAAGCAGCTGACGCCGCCGACCACTTCAAGAAATCTTTGCGGCTAATCTTCCCCATGCTCCCTCCTTTCCGTTTTCATGAAATCCAAGCTGTCACCGTTCACGCTGTGATCTTCTCACTTTGGTGGCAGCCTTGGCGCTCGTCGCTGCCGCCAGATCCTCGTGCTCGAATGCGGACGCCAGGCGGGCGATCTCGACCGGAGTGAGTCCGAGTTTCGCGGCAACCTTTCGCCACGTGGCGACCGCCTTCCCGGCTTCCGCGGCGATCTCTTGCGCTCTGTCTGGAGTAAGTTCAAAATAACTTGCGACGTTCAGAGCCAGGTGCAGGGAGGCTGTCCCGTCATCCAGATCAATGGCGGTCGTCAGCACACGCGGCTTAATGTCTGTCGGCACAGGATTCAGATCGTACGCCGGTGACAGCCGCCATCCGGCTGGCCCCGCCCACAAGAAACCATGATTTCGCAGATGATCGTCGGTATTCGAGATCAAAATGCTGAATACAATCCGTCGCCAGAGGGCGTGCATGTCCTCTTTCGGCGCCGCGCCGTGCTGGCGGAGAACGTCAACGAATTCGAGATAGCTGCGCGCCTCATTGTCCCGCGCATCCAGCATACTCATGGCTGATACGAACGGAACTCGCATGCCCTGCTCCCGGTCAAAGCGGCGCAGCAGGAGAACCGGTTTGTCGGCGACTGTCTCAAGCCGCCATGCGGGAACGGCAATGCCCGCTTTTGCGGCGAGGATGAGAGCCACAGCTTCCCACAAAACTGTATTAACCTCATCGCCCTTGTTTGGAAATTTCGCAATGGCGAGATGACCGTCGCGGTCCCGAACGGATGCTTTCGGACGGGCGCCGCCGAGAGACGAGCCTGAAGCCAGAAGCAGGCGCAGATCGTTGTCGCTGTCCTTGTCGTCAATGACATGCTCGGCAGCCGACAGCAGCCTCGGCAGTTCAATCAAGGGCGGGATCTTAGCCGGTCCGTATTCTGCGAGGAACGGCCCTCCTTCCTTCTCCGAGAAGCGCAGGGCGCCCTGGCGGGCTTCGTCGTCCACCATGAGCAGGTAATCCATTTCGCGCAGGGTGCGCGGCGCTCCTTGCTCGCGCTCGGCGCGGCGGCATTCGGCGCGGCGCATAAGCACCCGCCCCCACCGATCGGGCGCGGAGTCGCCTATCGCCCCGAAGAGCGGCTTGTCGGACGGTGTGTGAAACGGCCCCGGCCCGAGCTTCAGCGCCGGCGCGAGTGAGAAACGTTCGGAATGCGCCAGCCAGCTTTTGTCATATTCAAACGTGGCGCTCTCGCGGTCCTTGCGCATGCGCGCCCACAGTCGTCCCACCAAATGAGGCATGCCCTGCAGGTCCACGTAAATGAGTACTTCTCGGTCCATCACGCGCCAGTATTTCTCGGTTTCCCGGGCTTCTGCCGGCCCGAGAGACGGATGCGCTGCGGCAGACGCTCTTCCTCAAGCTCAAGCCCCACTGTGTCATGACGTGCGTCGGCTAAATCGGCCAGCCGGTCTACCATTCCCAACGCAAAGAGAACGGTCGCATAGTTGCCTAAAGCGGCGTTAGGATCGCCCTTCTCTATCCGGTTTAAGGTCGTTCGGCTGATCGAAGCCCGTTCTGCCAGAATGGATACGGGTATGCGCCGGCGCCGCCGGGCATCGCGAATGTCCGCGCCTAACTTGCGCAGGGCGCGGATGACCGGCAATGGCGTCGTCGGCGATGTGCGGCCCTCAAGCATATTACCGTCCACTTTAAAGAACGTTATAACCTTTAATGTATCGTATAATGGACGTTAAATCAAGCGCCAAAGTCCTGCGGCTCGTGTGAGCCGAGCGGCGAAAGCGAGGCAACAGCTTTCAATACGAGTTTCGCGATGGTTGCAGCAACGGTGCCTTGGCCGTCGCTGCCTCCCCTTGCCGGCGGCCGGATGCCCCTTTGCAGCCGCAGCGGTGTCGGCAGTGAGCGGAGAGACAGGGATTCGAACCCTGGAGTGACACTGAAAAATAAGGAAGTTATTTAGACTGACACCTCCACAAATGGCGTCAGTTACTGATCCGAGCAGGCGCCATTCGTTGCGAAAACCGCGCCCGCTTTCTCGCGGTGTGTGCACAAATCATGCGGCGCATTCTGGTGGACCATGCGCGGAGCTGCGGATACGCCAAACGGGGAGGGCATGCAGAGCGCGTGCCGCTGGATGATATGCTCCTAGGCGCTGAGGCACGTGGAGTTAG
>DASQJB010000187.1:0-20947 GCA_035631295.1 Bryobacteraceae bacterium
AGTCTCAGGGCACTCGCGACCCGCGCGCCCTATTTTCACGATGGTTCAGCTGCAAGTCTCACCGATGTGGTTGAATTCTATGACAACCATTTCCAAATTGGTCTGTCTGTTCAGGAGAAAGCTGACTTGGTAGCGTTCTTAAGCAGTTTGTGAGCAGGAGATTGCCCGTCCATAATGCTCTGGCATTCGCGAAGGCGCTATGAGGGACCGCCGAAAGATACCTGCCGGCCGACCCGCCGATGTCGGTTGCTGTGTGGGTCGCGGCTATCGGGACGCCCGCGGCGCGCGCGAAGGCGAATTGGGGGATCGTCACTTCCGCGGGGATAGGGCGTTTTTCTCGATCTCCTTCGATCCCAACTCTTTGGAGTAAAGGTGATAACTGGTGCGGGCGTCGGCGTGGAACTGTTCCCAAAGCTGGTGAATCGCGATACCGTCGCTGATTCGCAGCCAGAAACCGCGAAGTTTGGCGCGCCATTATCGATGATAGCTGGCCCCGGAGCGGTCATCCGAAGCAGCCACGGGATGTGCAGTGCCCCGGAGACGGATTGAGAAATTCAAATAACGAATAGTCGCCGACGTTTAAAAATGGCGCGTGCGGACCAATCCATTTTGGTAAAGGGCTATCCACCTGGATAGATCGGCCATTGTCACGATCGGCGAGCAACCGTTGATTCGCAATTGATTCGAGCAGCTGGCCCGCTAATTGCCAGTGCTTCAGCAGTCGGAGGAAATCATGAAGCCGATCCTTTTGCTTGGCGTGATGCCGGTCCTCGTGGCAAGACTCTTGCCCGCATCGTTGGCCCTCCGAGTTCTGGTGGCGGCAGCGCTCATGGCCGCGGCAACCTGCTTCGGGCAGCCGTTCGGGACCTGGACGATGAATCCGGAGCGATCGAGCTTTTCGGGAGGCGTTCAACCCAAAAGCTTCATCGCCCGAATTGATGCCCACCCGAAAGGCGAAGTGTTCACATTGGACCGGACCGAGCCAGATGGCCGGACTAGCAGTTCCAGCTCAATGCTGTATCTGGACGGCGCCGCTCGGGCTTTCCACGATTTTGGATGCTCTGGCACTCAATCGTCGCGCCGGGTGGACGGCATAAGTGTTGAAATCCTGCGCCAGTGCGGGGCGGGCGCGTGGACCAACTCGTCAGGCGGACCGCGCCAAAGAACCAACTCATTTTGGAGATTTCCGAACAACGCCCTGACGGTCGCCGCTTTGACCACCGGCTGATATTCGAGAAGCAATAAAGGAGGACAGATATGTCAACAACCGATCAGCTTCGCCGGCTGGCAGTCATAGAAGAGACGCAAAAGATCAAAGTCGATGGCCCGATGCCGGGCGCGCTGGTGTTCAACGTTGCGGTGTTCTTGCTCACTCTTGGCGTGGTTTCCATCTACTTTGCGATTCGCTACCCATAGGAGGGTTTATGAAACGATTACTTTTAGCAGCGTTGCTGTCTACAACGGTTTTAGCGCAGGGCGGTTTTGATCCAGCATTGCTAGATCGACTAACAAGCGGCGTAACGCCTCGCGGTTACACGCCTACCGGCATAACGCCTTACGAAAGTATAAAACTTATGATATTCGGGAGTGCTGAACATAAGGTATATCTGGGCTGTCTGAGTTGCTCCGAACATGCAAAAGATTCAGTGAGGAACGCATACGGGGATCATGGCTCGCCAGATTCGAAGGAGAGCATCTTCAACCACTTCAGCCCTTACGGGTCGCCATACGATTCGGAAAGCGCCTGCAACGAATATGCGACAGATCCGCCCGTGATAGTGGACCAAAACGGAGTATTCTACGGTCGGCTCACGTTAAACCGCTATGCGCCAGATATTGGAATCGGCACACGGCTTCTAGCGGTGCTATCCGCTTCCTGCCACAGGCGGCTACCTATGACACATCACATACCAATCACGCAAGATATGACCAAGGCCGCTGGCGATCCGATAACGCGAGCCATTACCCAGGATGACATGCTAGGCATCGTGTTCCTGGAGGTTTTTGGTGGCATGTACAAGCTTTACAATCCGATCTTTAAGACGGCCATAAAGCGCAAATTCCACAGCGTCCAGGACGCCAGGGAATTTGCAATAGAGCATTTCATGGATTCACACATTGGTAACGGCAGGGCTAAAGACTAATGCCTAGCGATTCGGCCCGATAACGGAACAAAACTTCTTGCCGCGAACTGAAACGGCGGTTATACTTAGGCGGAAAAAAGTCCTTTGGATGCCGCAGAAGTGCACCATCTGCCGCCACCCCCAGATACGGGAAATCACCCACTCGTCAACTTCCGCCGCCGTCAGCTTTCCCATGCCCCAACCCTAGCTTGAATCGCTATGCCTCTGCCACGCGCCATTCGCTATTGTCTCCAGAAAACTGGAGATGGAGGGCGGCTGGTGCTGGACCCTCCCGAAGATGCTCAAGAATGCCGAAGATGCTCAACCCCAAACCTTGAGCACCTTCGGGGGAAATGAGCACCTTCGGGCGGCAGCGACGGAGGAAATCGAGCTATGACGCTCCACGATGCCATAGACGACGTTCAGCGCGTCGGCAGCATCCGGGCGGAAAACGGGAAGCTGAAACTGCGATTCCCGGATACCGAACGCTTTCGATTGGAACCGGCTATCGACACGTTGCGCCGGAATCGTGATGCCGCTTTACTGGCCCTCACTATGACCGAATCCACCACCGTCCCGCCCGCCGAGGCGTGGCCGGAGTCGCTGCTTGACCTTGCTCGGGGCATACCGGCGATGAGGAAGCCGCACGCGAAGAGGTTTGGATTTCTTACGTGGAGTTGAACTGCCCTCCAGTCTTCGCTATCGGTTGTCCTCTCGCGACCGCGCCGCGCGCTCTATGCCATGCTGGACGGTCGCCGACGAGATGGATGCCGCTTTACGACCCGGTCCATGATTTCCATGCTCATTAAAAATCTGGTTCAGTCGCCGCGAGAGCACGAAGCAATCGAACAAGCGACCAGCCGAGCAGATGGAGGCGGCACACAAGGTTTCATTGGCTAAGGGCGAGGTGGGCATCCGTGATCGGAAGCCGACGCCAACGCTCCGCGAGTTTGCCGAGAGCGATTTTCTTCCATTCGTGCGTGCTACGTTCGCGGCAAAGCCGAAGACGCTGAAGTACTACGAGTACGGCGTGAAAAGCCTGCTGGCATTCGAGAGGATCGCGGATTCCAGGCTCGACACGAGCCGAAACATCCGCCGCAGAGCCTGCAATTCGCGATTGATGCTCGATATCTCAAGTCCGGCCCCCTGCCGCTTCGCAACAAATCCGCCGATGATTTCTCCCGTGATCTGGCTGGCCCAAGAGTGGGACAGGGTACAAAAGGCGCTTCCCAATGTGCGGATGCTTCCGGGCGAGAAGCACCGGGAGCGAGTTTTAACTGCTGAGGAGGAAGCGTTGTATTTCGGGCAGCTTGCTCCGAAGCCATGGAGGAGCACTCAGACCCGCAGCTTTTGGCGGACGTGGCGCGCATTCTGTTGGACTGCGGGCTAAGGCCGGAGGAATGCTTCCGGCTAAAGCCCGCAAATGTCCTGGACGGCAAGCTAGAGATCCACTTCGGCAAGAGCGACAACGCCAGACGCCGGATTCCAATGACGCCGCGTGTGCGTGCGGTTTTGGATATGCGCCTTACGAATCACACCGGCCCATGCGTCTTTCCCGCGGAAACGCAGAGCGGACACATCGAACCATCCAGCTTGAAGAAGCAACACGCCAAGGCTATTCGCATAGCTACTCGCATACTGAGGGAAGAAAGCGGCGATCCGAAGCAGGCTTTCGCGGGCTTCGAGTTGTACACGCTTCGACATACCTGCCTGACAAGCTGGGCCCCGCACATGGACGCTGGCCTATCTCGCGGGACACGGCGACATGAACATCACGAAGCGGTACGTGCACCCACAGGAGCAACCAATCCTTGACGCCATGGAAAAAGCGCGCGAGGCGCAGGGTGGGCACAATTTTGGGCACAATGGGAAATCGAACGCAAAGATCAAGCGGGATATCCCATCTCCAATCAACTGATTAGGAAGGACTTAAATGGCGCGCCCGGAGAGACTCGAACTCCCGACCTACTGGTTCGAAGCCAGTCGCTCTATCCGGCTGAGCTACGGGCGCGTTCGAACTCATCGTATCATTGATTGCGGAATGACGGAGCCGGGACCGGTCGAAATCGAGATCAAGCTGCGCGTCGAGGCTGGCGCGCGCGCCGCCGCGGAATTGCTCAACAAGCATGGCTACCGGGAGCGGAAGACGAGAACGTTCCAAGCTGACCAACTCTTCGATCTCGAAGACAACGCTCTGCGCGATACCGGCAGGCTGCTGCGGCTCCGGCTCGCAGGCGGCGCCTCCATACTGACATATAAAGGACCGCCGCTCGGGGGCCCGCACAAAAGCCGCGAGGAACTGGAGACGCAGATCGACGACGGAAGCGCATTGAGATCCATTTTGTTGCGCCTGGGCTATCAGCCGGGCTTCCGTTATGAGAAATATCGCACCGTTTTTCAACGGCCGGACGAAGAGGGGTCCGGGGAGATCGGGTTGGATGAAACGCCCATTGGAGTTTTTCTGGAATTGGAAGGGCCGGCCGATTGGATCGACAGAACGGCGCGACAACTGGGGTTTTCTTCTGCGGATTATGTTACTGCCAGTTACGGCTCCCTGTATCGGGAACATCTAAAGCTCCACGGTGGTTCTGCCGATATGGTGTTTGATGAAGCGCATAGGGCTGACGGCGAGCCACGGACAGCAAAGGACGTTGGAGAAGAAACGGGGGAACAACGCCCTGAGGAAAAACGGCCTCCGCAGGAAAAACGGCCTTAGTCCGGCTGCTCTATTGTCATGCAGGGCTTCCACTGGTAATCTGCATTTGACAGAAGACCCCAAAAAGAAGGCAAACAATGATTGAAGTCATCGTCACCGCCGCCATGTTGTTCGGATCGGTATTCCTGTTTGCGTACTGGTTTCGCTACACCTGCCTACTAATCTTGAGCACAAAGACGGCGCGAGATTATGCCGGGGCACTGGCGGAGGCGTATCAGCTCAGCTTTGTCGACGTGCAATCGCGGCTGCGGAACTGCGCGACCGCGAATCTCGAGCGCCTGCACCAGTCCCTGGATCATGATTTTGCCGTGGTGAGACGCCTGCTGGAAGATGCGAGTTCGGCTCAAGGCCAAACGGCTCTCGAGATGCGCATGCTGCAGATGAACTATCGCCTGATGGGCGGGTCGGCCAGGTTGTGCCAGCTTTCTCTCGCTCTGCCGCTTGCTGGGCGCTGGAGGAAATGTCTTAAGTGGTGGCTCACTTCGCCAACGCGATGGGCGAAAATCGCGACTGCATCGGCCACGGCGTAGATCCCGACCCCCGTAACGCATTCTTGCGACACGCTAAATTTTCCATTTTGACCATTGACCCACCCTTTACGGGTATGCTAACTTGATGACTTAAGGGGACAATCCAGTCGTACTACGCTCCGGTTGGTCTCCTGCTACAACGCTCGCGGTTCCCTGTACACTTTCTGAATGGAACAAACCTTCCAGGCTCTAGGTGGAATTCTCCTCAAAGCCATACCCACCGTTGTTATCCTGCTGATCCTGCACTTCTATCTAAAGATTGTGCTTTTTAAGCCGTTGAGAGCCGCCCTCAAAGAGCGCGATGGCTTGACGGCCGGGGCTCGTAAGGCGGCCGAGGATAGTTTGGCGGCTGCGGACCTCAAGGCGAAAGAATACGAAGCGAAGTTCCGGGAAGCTCGGGCGGAAGTCTACAAACAGCAAGAAGAGACACGAAAGCAGTGGCTCCAGGATCACGCCGGCCATGTGGATGCCGCGCACTCCCGCACGCGAACGTCGGTCGAGCAGGCGCGGACGCAAATCGCCGCCGAGACGCACTCGGCGCAGCAGAATTTACAAGAGAGCAGCGGGGCTTTGGCGGACGAGATTGCGGACCGGGTTCTAGCCGGGAAGGTAGGAAGCGCGGCATGACCAGGCGGTTCCCAATCGGATTCCTTGCCGGATTTTTCGTTGTTGGGTTCGTTTTTGCGGCTTCCTGCATGGCTCAGGAAACCGGCGGAGCCGCCGAAAGTTCGGAGCCGGGCGCGATATGGAAGTGGGCGAATTTCTTGATTTTGGCGGTTGGACTCGGGTATCTGATCGCTAAGACGCTGCCAGAATTCTTCCGGGCGCGAACCGAGGGGATCCAAAGAAGCATCGTCGAAGCGCAGCAAACCAAGCTGGATGCCGAGCGGCGCGCCGCGGAGATGGATGCACGGCTGGCGGCGCTCGGATCGGAAATCGAAAAATTCCGCACGCAGGCCCGCGAGGAGATGGAGCGGGAAGCGGAGCGGATCCGGAATGAGACGGCCTCCCAGATCCGACGGCTGGAGCAACAGGCCGAGATGGAAATCGAAGCCGCGGGAAAATCCGCGCGCAGGGAGCTTCGCGCGGTTGCCGCCAAATTGGCGCTGGAACTAGCGGAACAGCGCATCCGGACGCGCCTGGACGCCGCCAACGAAGCCGCGCTGGTTGACAATTTCCTGAGCGATTTGGCGCGCGAGGGGTCGAAGAACTAAATGTTGTCGGTAGTGGCGTCGCGGTATGCGCGGGCTGTTGTGGATGTGGTGACCGCGCCGGATTCGGCGGTAGATCCCGCCGTCGTGCTCGAACAATTGCGCGGCGTGGAGGCGCTGATCGCCGGATCGGCGGATCTCCGCAACGCGCTCCTTTCTCCGGCTGTCTCTCCTTCGCGAAAGCGCGCGGTGATGGCCAAGCTTACCGCGGAGCTCAACATCGCGAGGCCGGTCCGGAATTTCCTATATGTGATTATCGATCACCGCCGCGTGGTCAATTTTTCTTCTATCGTCGAAGCTTTCGAGGCTCTGCTTGACGAGCGGCTAGGGTACGTTCGCGCCGACGTCGCCAGTGCGCAACCATTGCCGGACGGGCAGCGGCAGAGGCTTGAGGCGGAAATCTCCCGCGTGGCGGGCAGAAAGGCAAAATTGAAGTTTACCGTCGATCCGGCGCTGGTGGCGGGGGTAGTAGCGCGCATCGGCTCTACCGTCTACGACGGCAGCGTTCGCGGACAATTGGATAAATTGCGGGTTATGCTGGCGAAGGCGTGACCTGGTGGAGCGGGCTTTAGCCTGCAACGGGCGCTTCAGGGCCCGCAACTACAAGGAAGTGTATGGCTCAAATCAGGGCGGATGAAATCTCGCGCGTGTTGCGCGAGGAAATTGAAAATTACGAAAGCGCGGTCAATGTCGCCGAAACCGGCTCGGTGATCTCGGTCGGCGACGGCATTGCCCGCGTCTACGGCCTGGAAAACGTGATGGCCGGCGAGCTGATCGAGTTCAAGGGCGGCGTCTCCGGCATCGCGTTGAACCTGGAGGAAGACCAGGTGGGCGCCGTGTTGCTGGGCGATTATTCCGGCATCAAAGAAGGCGACGAAGTGCGCCGGACCGGCCGCATTATGTCCGTGCCCGTGGGCGAAGGCATGATCGGCCGCGTAGTGGATGCGCTCGGTCAGCCGATCGACGGCAAGGGACCCTTCGACATCAAAGCGTACAATCCGATCGAGCGCCTGGCGCCCGGCGTAGTGGACCGTCAGCCGGTGAAAGAGCCCCTGCAAACCGGCATCAAGGCGATCGACGCCATGATTCCTATCGGTCGCGGCCAGCGCGAGCTGGTGATCGGCGACCGCCAGACCGGCAAAACCACGGTGGCGCTGGACACGATCCTGAATCAAAAGGGCGGCGACGTGATCTGTATCTACGTCGCGATCGGCCAGAAGCGGTCGACCGTCGCCCAGGTGGTGAAGACGCTGGAAGATTACGGCGCCATGGATTACACCATCGTGGTGGCCGCCACGGCTTCCGATCCCGCGCCGATGCAATATATCGCGCCATATTCGGGCTGCGCGATCGGCGAGTATTTCCGCGACAGCAAGCGCCACGCGCTGTGCATCTACGACGACCTTTCCAAGCACGCCGCCGCCTACCGTGAGATTTCGCTGCTGCTCCGGCGTCCGCCGGGGCGCGAGGCATATCCGGGCGACGTGTTCTATCTCCACAGCCGGCTGCTCGAGCGCGCCGCCAAACTGAACAATGAAAACGGCGGCGGCTCGCTCACTTCGCTGCCGTTCATTGAGACCCAGGCGGGCGACGTTTCCGCCTACATTCCCACTAATGTGATTTCGATCACCGACGGGCAGATTTACCTGTTGGCGGATCTCTTCAACTCGGGTGTGCGCCCGGCCATCGACGTGGGCATTTCGGTGAGCCGTGTGGGCGGCAACGCCCAGATTCGCGCCATGCGCCAGGTGGCGGGCAGCTTGCGTCTGGATCTGGCGCAGTACCGCAATCTGGCGGCGTTCGCGCAGATGGGCTCGGAGCTCGATAAAGCGTCCATGCAGCAGCTCACGCGTGGCAGCCGCATGGTGGAAATTTTGAAGCAGGGCCAGTATTCGCCGCTGCCGGTGGAAAAGCAGATCCTGATCATTTACGCCGGGACCAACGGCTATCTGGACAATCTTCCGCTCGATCAATGCCGCGAGTTTGAAGCCGAATTGTACAAATTCGTCGAGAACGCTCATCCTGGGCTTCTCGCGAGTATTCGCGATAAGAAAGCGCTGGATGATGCGTTGAAAAGCCAGATGAACGGGGCGATCGAGGAGTGCAAGACCCGCTTCGTTCAGCAAAAGGCGACCGCCGCAAGCGCCAAGTAAATGCCCAGCCTGATCGACATCCGCCGGCGCGTACGCTCCGTCCGCAACACGCAGCAGATCACCAAAGCCATGAAGATGATCTCCGCCGCGAAGTTGCGCAAGGCGCAGGAGCGCGCGCTCGCCGCCCGTCCCTATGCCGCGACGCTGCGGCAGATTCTGGCGAACGTGGCGGAAGCCGCGCAGCAGAATCCCGACGCCGGCGCTCATCCGCTGCTGGCGGCGCGGCCCGAGCAGCGGATCTTGATCGTGGTGGTCACTGCCGATCGCGGCCTCGCCGGTGGATTCAATTCCAACCTGCTCAGGCTCGCCCAGCGCTTCATAAACGAACGGCGCGACAAGGAATTGACGTACGAGCTGATCGGGCGGAAGGGCCGCGACTATTTCCGCCGGCGCGGATCCAAGATTTCAGCCGAGTATCCGGACGTTTTCCGCAACGTGCGGTGGGAGGATGCGGAGAAGATCGCGGACTCCATCATTGAGCGTTTCTCCCGCGCCGACGTGGACGCGGTGTATCTGTTCGGGAACGAATTCAAGAGCGTGGTGGCGTCTAATCTCACATATTCACGCATCCTGCCGATCGAAGCGCCGAAATCGGCCGCGCCCGCGGATTACATTTACGAACAGCCCCCGGAAGAGTTATTGAGCAGCTTGCTGCCCCGCTATGTGCGAGTGCAGCTTTATCGCGCGCTGCTGGAGTCTGCCGCGTCGGAGCATGCCGCGCGCATGACGGCGATGGATGCGGCCACCAACAACGCCACGGATATGATCGACCGGTTGACGCTGTATATGAACCGCGTCCGCCAGGCCAGCATCACCCGCGAGATTATCGAGATCGTCAGCGGCGCCGCCGCTCTGGAGTAATTGTGGAGCAGGCTTTAGCCTGCAACAGGGGCTTTAGCCCCGCCAGGAGAAACATCATGACTGAAGGCAAAGTTATCCAAGTCGCCGGACCGGCGGTGGATGTCGAGTTCCCTGAAGGCCAAATCCCGGTCATCCGGACGGCTGTGCGAATCACCAGCAGCGGCTTTCAGGTTCCGGAGCCGATCGACATCATTTGCGAGGTCGCGCAGCACATCGGAGAAGGCCGCGTGCGCACCATCGCGCTCCAGCCGACCGAAGGTCTGGTTCGCGGCATGCCGGCCACCAGCCTCGATGAACCCGTCTCTGTTCCGGTTGGCAAGGAAACCCTGGGCCGCGTGCTGAACGTAATCGGTCAGCCGGTGGATAAGATGGGTCCCGTCAACGCTCACAAGCGGTATCCGATTCATCGCCCGGCGCCTCCTTTCGAAGAGCAATCCACCGAATTGCAGATGTTCGAGACGGGCATCAAAGTGATCGATCTGCTGGAGCCGTATCTGAAAGGCGGCAAGATCGGACTGTTCGGCGGCGCGGGCGTCGGCAAGACGGTCATCATTCAGGAGCTGATCAGCAACCTCGCCACCAAGCACGGCGGCGTGAGCGTGTTTTCGGGCGTGGGCGAGCGTACGCGCGAGGGCAACGACCTCTGGTTGGAATTCCAAGAATCGGGCGTCATCGATCCGCACGACTACACGAAATCGAAGTGCGCTCTGATCTACGGGCAGATGACGGAGCCGCCCGGCGCGCGTCTGCGCGTGGGTTTGACGGGCTTGACGGTCGCGGAATATTTCCGCGATGAAGAACACCAGGACGTGCTGCTGTTCATCGATAATATTTTCCGCTTCACGCAGGCGGGCTCGGAAGTGAGCGCGCTGCTGGGCCGAATGCCGAGCGCCGTGGGCTATCAGCCGAATTTGGCCAGCGAAATGGGCGATTTGCAGGAGCGCATCACTTCCACCAAATCCGGTTCGATCACTTCCGTGCAGGCCATTTACGTGCCCGCCGACGATTACACCGACCCGGCGCCGGCCACGACATTTGCGCACCTGGACGCGACCACCAACCTTTCGCGCTCCATCTCCGAGATGGGAATCTACCCCGCCGTCGATCCGCTGGCTTCGACCTCGCGCATTCTCGACCCGCGCATCATCGGCGCCGAGCATTACAACACCGCGCAAGCGGTGAAGCAGGTTTTGCAGCGTTATAAAGACCTGCAAGATATCATCGCGATTTTGGGCGTCGATGAGCTTTCCGAAGAAGACAAGCTCTCTGTCGCGCGCGCGCGCAAGATTCAGAAGTTCCTGTCGCAGCCGTTCCACGTTGCGGAAGCCTTCACCGGGCGCAAGGGAAAATACGTACCAGTAGCGGACACCGTGCGCAGCTTCAAAGAAGTGGTGGAAGGCAAGCACGACGAGGTTCCCGAGCAGGCGTTCTATATGCAAGGCTCCATCGACGACGTGCTGGCAGCCTGGGAACAGATGAAGAAAGCGTAAAAGGAGACGGGCTTTAGCCCGCGCGGGGCTTCAGCCCCGCTCAAGAGCATGGCCGATACTTTCCAAATCGACATCGTCACCCCGGAAAAGCAGATCCTTTCCCAACGCGCCGAATACGCGGAAATCCCCGGTAAGGACGGCTACATGGGCATCCTTCCCGGCCACGCGGCGCTACTGAGCGAACTAGGCGACGGCGAGCTTTCCTACACGCTGGCTGGCCAGACGTCAAAACTGCACGTCAGCGGGGGCTACGTCGAAGTCCGCGATGATCACGTGCGAGTATTGGCGGACCGCGCAGAGTAAAGACTTCCTCAAACCCACGGCTTGAGCCGCCGCGCGATCTCGGCCGCTGGGACCGCTCCGATGATCCGGTCCACCTCGCGACCGTCTTTGAACACCAACAGCGCCGGAATGCTTTGAATGTCGAAGCGCATAGCGACGTTCGGATTTTCGTCGACATTGAGCTTGGCGACCCGCAGGCGTCCGGCCTTTTCGAGCGCCAATTGATCCACAAATGGCGCGATCATGCGGCACGGCCCGCACCAAGGCGCCCACATGTCTACGAGCACGGGTAGCGCGGATTGCTCTACTTCCTCATGGAACGTCGCGTCTGTTACCGTGACAGGCTTGCCAATGGACAGCGGCGATTTGCATTGGCCACAGACGGGCGCGAGCCCCTGAGCGAGCTTCTCGAGTGGGACGCGGTTAACGGTTCCACAGTTGGCGCACCGCATGAATTGCGCGCCAGTTTGCGTCATGATGCGATGAGTTACCGCCCAGGCCCCGGCGGAGCGGGCGCCGCGAACGTCGGCGGTAAAGGCCAGTTGCCCTCATAGGGAGGCCAGTTGGGCACGGGTGCTTCCGGCGGCGGATAGAACATCGCCGAATAGATGCTGCGGATTTTTTTCTCGTCGATCGCAAACCACTCGCTGAACGCGTTCCGCCGCGTTGTGGCTCCGGGCTTGCGGATGAAGACGCCCAGCGCCAGCACGACTTGCGCCTCTTCGTCGGCGATCGGGTAGCGCCGGGCCGCGACGTTCTGGATATTTATGGTCTCCAAACCGGAGGTGCAATCGGAGACGCCGCCACCCTTGCCGCGTCCGCCCCGGCCGGTGACAGTGTTTCCGTTTTCCAGCCGCGTGCATCCTTGATGGGCCTGGATCACGGAACCATCATGCGAGGTGATCCCGTCGAAGTAGCTATTGGTAATCGCAATCAGCGCTTCGCGCGGCAGCCGCGCTTCCTTGGGAACGGTTCTCTCCGGCGGAGGGTTCATCGCCAGATTATCGGGATCGAAGAAGTTGCCTGCGGGCTGCCCGGGCGCGGCGGGACCATTGAGTCCCGGGTCGCCCTGGTGAACGACGTACCATTCCGCCTCGCTGACCTTGCGCTGGTCCACTTTAATTCGAACGGTCACGATGGCGGGGTTATCCTGCTCCTGAACGACGCCAAAATATCCGGCCTGCCCGCTCGCCGGATCCAGGTATCGTCTCTGGACTTTCCCAAGCCCGGTCACTGTCTTCCACATCCCAGTTCCCAGCCGGATCGCGACTGCATTATCTGTCTCGCGGAATCCAACCGCGAGCGGCGCGGCGGATGGATCGTGTTTAATGACGGCCGCCAAGTACTGATCCAGAACACTCTTGAGACAGGCGCGATCACAGTCGCCGGCCGCGGCGTAAAGAGCGCTTGCACCGATCGCGGCGCAAGCAAACAGATGGACAAACCTGGAAGACGCGTGATGTTCAGAAAGCATATTTGACGGCGAACTGCATGATCCTCGGGCTGACATCGGATAGAATTTTGCCGAAATTGCTGCTGTTCAGCGCCGAGCCGGAAGCGTTGCCCACCAGGCCCGGATTCGAAGGATTCAAGAAATTGACGCGATTTTGGATATTGAACGATTCGGCTCGGATTTCGAAGGACTGCTTTTCCTTTATCGGGAAACGCCGGCTGAGCGAGAGGTCCACGTCGAAATAATTCGGGCCGGTCAAGCTGTTGGCGCCGAGATTGCCAAGCGTGCCGGCCGCTGGAGCCACGAATGCTTTGCCGTTCAGCCAGCAGGCGTAGCTGCGGTTGGCGCAATAGGGATCAGCCACTAGCTGGTTCGGACGTTGGGCTCCGATGCCCGTTAAAGCGTTGTCAACCCCGGTGGCGATAGTAAAGAAGCTGCCGGTGTGGAATCCCATGATGGGCGCCAATTGCCAATCGCCGGCGATCAACTGAAGCCCGCGCGAGCGGTAACGCGGCGATTGAAGCACCGCAGTGAGATTGAAATTGTGCCGGACATCCACGGCGGTGCAGTTGCCGCGGTCGAACCGGCGGTTGGCCGGATTGGTGTAAATCGGGCCGGAGAGCTCCGTACTTTGCGGGTCACCGATGCAATGCGCATAGGTATAGTTGGCGAGCATCGAGAAGTGGTTGGAGAGGCGGTGCTCCGCCGATAAGATCAACCCGTTATAGCTAGCCGTTCCGCCATAGTCCAGGTATTCAAGCTGGCCGTAGTACGGCCCCTGCGACGGATTCAATTGCGTCAATAGGCGTCGCGCCTGCGTATTGCTTACGGTAGAGCACAACCCAGCCGCTGTCAGGCCGTACTGGCCCGGCGTACAACTGCCGGGGACATAGACGGCCGGATTCCACTCCTGGTCGGTCCAGAGGTGAATCGTGTTATTGCCGAGATAACTGGCTTTGAGCAACCAGCTCGGTCCCATTTGTTTCTGAAGCGTAAGATTCCACTGTTCGACGTACGTGTTCTTCACATTCAGAGGAACGGTCTCATAATAGCCGGCCGTCGGATAAGGAGTGGCCGTATTCTGATGGGTCGGGAACGGGTTTCCTCCCGGATAGCCGAGCCACGGATTCGCGAAACCGCCCTGTGGCGCCGTAATGGTGATCGACTCTCCCCAGAGCGGCTCCGTCGAATAGTTGTAATAGAAAAGCGTGTGAGGCATGTCATAGAACATTCCCCACGACGCGCGAATCAGCGTCTTGCCGTCGCCCTTCGGATCCCACGCCACTCCGATGCGGGGCGCGAAGTTCGCCCAAGTAGTCTTATTCGGACGTCCGCCTGTGTCGAAGCCGGCGTCGCCCGGATAGAGCGTGCCGGCTGGCGCGTTCGGATACGCCGTGGAATGAACGTTCGCTAAAAAATCCGCCATGCTGAAATGCGACACTTGACCGTTGAGGAGTCGGCCATTCAAATACGGCTCCCAGCGCAGCCCGTAATTCACTGTAACGTGGGAACTCACTTTCCAGTTGTCTTGCGCGTAGAGGCCGATATAATTCCACTTCTCGTTGTCATGCGAGATGTTGAGCTGCTGGAAAGAGCTGAGCGAGCCGGAAATGAAGTCGGCCATGGAGTTTCCCGTGAGCGACCCGCTGAAAGTAAACAGTCCGTTGCAATAAACGCAAAACGTGGTCGCCTGCATGGGGCGGATGTAGTTCGCGCCGAACTGCATCTGGTGCGACCCTTTGATGAGGCTATAGTCGTCGCTGAACTGGTAAGTGGTGGTGTTGATCAAACCCGGCGTGGCGAACCCTCCTGCGCTCTGAAAATCGCCGCTAATGTTGATGTTGGAATAATGCGGCAGAGGCGTGGAGATGTTCTGAACGCCGATGTCGGTGGGCGTAATGATGGGTACCTGAAACTTGGTGATTCCGTCCCGATCGAGCGTGGCGTGGAAGGTGTTGAGAGCGCCAGGGCCGAATACGTAGGTGTGGCCAAGGACCAGCGAATTCACCTCGTCATCGGTTCCGGCGTTTTGAACCGACAGCTCCGTTCCGGTGAAGCTGGATGGCGTCAAGCTGTGCGTTCCATAGTAGCGGGCAAAGAACGATTGCTTTGCACTTTTCTGGTAATCGATTTTCGCCAGACCCATGTGCTCGTTTTGATTCGCGATCTGCGTGTAGGTGACGTTGCCGCATGGCTCCGGGCCAACGGGAAAATGGCTGGCCATCGCGATCGCCTGCGGGCTGACCATCGAAGCCGGAAGTACGTTACCCACGAAC
The DNA here is from genome assembly GCA_035631295.1 of Bryobacteraceae bacterium. Lineage (GTDB taxonomy): Bacteria > Acidobacteriota > Terriglobia > Bryobacterales > Bryobacteraceae > Palsa-187. Next base: position 15,096 of record DASQJB010000187.1, read on the forward strand.
GGAGCTTTCAACGGCGCCTGCGCGGTGGAGAAGCATTGCGATTCGTAAGCGCGAAAGTCGCCGGCGAGCATCGAGGCCGTCGGCACGACGGCGGGCGTGGCGGCGGGAGCCGAACGGATCAATGTGCCCTGATATCCCAAAAAGAAAAACAGCTTGTCTTTCCGGATTGGGCCGCCTAGCGTGCCGCCAAACTGATTTCGCTTCAGGTTGTCGTTTATATGGTTGCCGGCAGGATCGCGAGCAAAGAAATCGCTGGCGTTGAAAAAGCCGTTCCGCACGAACTCGAACGCATCGCCGTGAATCTCGTTGCTGCCGGATTTGCTGACAACGTTCACCGCTCCCGCCGAATGCTGACCATACTCGGCCGGCAGCGCGCTGGTCTCTACCTTGAATTCCTGAATGGCGTCCGGGAACGGCAGGGGCAGATTGAGATTATTGAACACGTCATTGTGCGTGCCGCCGTCGAGCAGATATGTGGTCCCATTCAACATGCCGCCGGCCACGCTGACCAGCGCTTCATTGGGATAGTTCTTACTGGAAATCAGGTTGCCCGAGGAAGGCGCTTGACCAAAGCCCGACTGGACGAAATTGGAACCGCCGGCCACCTGAATGAGTTGCGTGAGCTGGCGTCCGTTCAGCGGCAACTCGAGCACCTGCTGCTGATTCACTACTTGACCCACGCCGGTGGAGTGAGTTTCCACCATCGTCGCAGCGGCTTCCACCTGAACGGACTCGCTCACCACACCCACTTTCAAGATCGGGTCGATGGTGGGAGCCGTGGCGACCTGCAACACAATGCCCGACTGCACATATGTGCTGAAGCCATCCTTCTTCACCTCCAGGCGGTATGGCCCGGTCGGGAGGCTCGGCAGCAAATAGAAGCCATTTGAATCAGTTTCCGCAGTCCGAGCCAATCCCGTATCGGTCTGAGTAACGGTGACTCCGGCTCCCGGGACCGCAGCCCCGCTGGCGTCGCGCACCGTTCCCGAAATCTGCGAGACGGACTGCGCATGCAGTCCCACACCCAAGCTCAAACATAAAAAGATGGGCGCAATAAACGTTGTTGTAATACGATTCATAAACCCCTCAGTTGCCCTTTTGGCTCGCCGTTTAGCGGACGTTCGAACGGATCGAGCCGCAAGACCTTCCTATCTTTATCCCGGTCTGCTTGGCCTTGTCAAGCGATGTTCGGCTCGTCATTTGTGTACCCAATGACCTGAAAGGGCTATCGCGTTTACGAAATGCTAGGCTACGAAATTCACACATGAATATAAACGCGAGAAGCCTACTGGCCGCGTTATTTCTGGCCGCACTGGCCGTTCCCGGGCAGAATGCGCAGCGGCCCGAATTCGAAGTCGCGACCATCCGCCAGTCATTGCCCGACGCCATCCTCGATAGCTTTGTGCCGACGCTCAACGTCGCGCCGGGCACAACGTTGCGCATCGTCAACCGGCAACTCAAAGAGGTAATCATGATCGCTTATCACGTTGGCGGGCGCCAACTGGTGGGCCCGCAGTGGCTCATAGACCCGCCGGGCCGGGCGGGCGACATTCCCCGTTTCGACATCGTCGCGAAAGTGCCTGACGATGCCGCGCGGGAACAAATTCCAGTGATGTTGCAAAATCTGTTGGCGGACCAGTTTCAGCTTCGCGTGCACCACGAACAACAGCAGATCGTCATCTACGCTTTGGAACTGGCCAAAGGCGGAATCAAGCTAAAGCCTCTGTCCGAAGGCGGTCAGCGGTCATCCGGATGCATCCGCAACATGTTCGGCGCGAACGGCGTCACGACCGCGGTCTGCCAAAACATGACGCCCGCGCAGTTGGCGCAGCAACTTCAGACGCTGGCGCCCGGATACTTTCGCGAGGGACCCGTGGTCGACAAGACGAGTCTCACGCAGGTCCATGACTTCACTCTGGAATGGATTACGCAGCAGCAGCGCGAAGCGGGCGAAGAGGGCCCTTCGATGTTCGACGCCATCGAGAAACTCGGCCTTCATCTCGAGCGGCAAAAGGGAACCGCCGACGTCCTCCTGGTAGACCAAGCTCGGCAACGATTTTAAGAAGATGCGGATCGTCTGCCCGAAGCTGAGCTGCACTGCTGCATTCGGCTCCCCCTATTGATAAACCCACAACACTTGTTATGAAACTACGCGAAGCCGCATTTGAAAGTTCTGAGTGTTGCACAATCCCTTCCTTCGGATTGGGTAGCCGTCCTCGTAAGCCCGAGTGAACTCGGTGTCGATTGAAATAATCCTGGAAGAGTCGGAGTTTGTTCTCTAAATCGGTGGCTGTCCAGAAATGACATTGATGGAATACCGAATGGGTCGCATTAATGACAACAACCGTTCGCGCCTAGTTCTTAGGGCCGCAGATGCTGCGTGAACCAGTCTGTCGCGGCCGCCGCAGCGCGCTCGAACTGATCGGTGTAGGCCGAGAAGTGCCCGCCAGGGTAGATCTCCAGCCGTTTGGGCTCGCCGGCGCGATTGTACGCCGCCAGCGCGAGGTCGGTGGGGCAGACGACGTCGGCGTCGCCGACTACCATAAGGAGTGGTGTCGGCGCGATGCGCTCAATAAATGCGCCGGGCTCGTACTCCGAGTACATCTCGAGCGACCGCAGTGTGACCTCGTTGCGCCACTTCTTAAACCGCCACTTGTCCTCTTCCGGCGCGTTCTTGCCGGTGAAGAAGTCCCATGCGTCCGCACTCGCGTGTGAGGCCGCACCGCCCGCCGCAGGGTCGACCACCATCGGCACCATTTTCGGCGGGTGACCTTTGTAGCGCTCGAGGCGGTCCGCGTTCCAATCGTCACGCTTGCCGGGCAGTGCCGGTGGTGCGATCCGCCGTAAGGTCGTCTGCCAGCCGCTGATCGTCGGCACCTGCGCGACCACGCAGCGCACACGGCGGTCGATCGCGCCAACAACGAGGACGTGGCCGCCAGCGTAACTCGTGCCCCAGATGCCGATTCGCTCAGGGTCGACGCCGTCCAACGTCTGCACGAAGGTGATCGCGTTGCGGTAGTCGCGGACCTGCACCCACGGGTCCAGCTCCTGCCGCGGCTCCCCGTCGCTGTCCCCGAAGTTGCGATGGTCGTAGGCCAGGACAACGTGGCCCGCGTCCGCAATTGCGGCTGCGTACTGGTCGAGGTAGAGCTCCTTAATGCAGTTGTAGCCGTGGGCCATGACCACGGCAGGAGCCGCCGCCGCCTGGCCTCGCGGACGATAAACCCACCCCCGAAGCGTCGTCCCGTCCGCGTCGAACTCGGTGTCGGTGACCTCGTGTGCGGCATCTGTGCTGGAAATCTTCCGCGTGTTCGTGCGTCCCGAATTCATTGCTGACTCGACGATAACTTCGCGGCAGTCCAGGGCTTGCCAACGAGAAACGCCGGATTCGCTCCTTTGCGCGGCGTGTATTTCTGCGCCCGGCCGGTCCGCACTTCGGCAGTGTACGGGTTGCCTTCGGAATCTATGGCGAAGCCGCGCACTCCCCACATGCAGCCCGAGCATGTGCCGTAAGTCCCCCATGAATAAAGGAAGTGACCGGAGACATCGTAACTGAGAAGCTTATTCGTCCCCTCGTCCGCAGCCCAAAGAACGTGATCGGAACCCATATAGATACTGTGAATGTCGATCGGCGGCCGCGGACCGAATTCCCACTGGTCCAGAAACTTGCCGTTTTCGTCAAACACCTGCAGGCGGCCGTTGGCGCGGTCGTTGACGTACACGCGACGCGTGGTCGGATCGACCATCGAGACCACGCATATCAAGGATCGTTTGATCTTACCCGGCTTCATCGACGGGCACGTCCACGTTCCGCAGACCCGCGTACTCGGTGCGTATGGCGAGCAGTTGCTTCCCTGGCTTCTGACGTGGATGTTCCCGGAGGAGAGGAAAGACACGGATCGGGCATACGCTGACGAAGGCACTCGGAAATTCTTCGACAACCTCCTTGCTTCGTTAGCGCATCGAGTCGCACGTCGAAAGGTATGCGGTAGGCCTGTTCTTTATCGAATATGGCCAGTACTTGGTCACGCATCGCCCGGTAGCGTGGTTCTACGCCTCAGTCATAGAGTACCGCCAAGCATTGAGGTCCTTCAATGCCTGCGCCCAAGATACCGACGCACCGCGCACGGTCCTTTAGGCCTATTCCCGGCTGCCTCAACATGTTCTCCAAGAGTTTGTTGACACCAGCGTTTCCCTTTGACTCAGCTCGCCGGCCAAGAGCAGAATCACCTCGCGCCACCGCTGGTCATCGTAGAACGTTTTAATTTCGAATAGCAGGTCGCTGGCCTGACTCGGATCGTCCGCAAGAGCCTGAGCCGCGAGGGCTTCGCCAAAAGTTGGATGCCAAAACTCCAGACCCGACCCGCTGCCGACGATGACGCCGCTGCCCGTCTGTCCCTCTAGCGGGAAATCGCGCGCGGCGGCCGTACGCTTAGGACCGTGCGCGAACTGCTGAAAGTCGTCTGCCAACACCGCGACCGCATCGTCCTGCTCAAATTCTCCTCGCGGCCCTACGCGCTTGCACATCTCGAGCGCCAGCAGCCGCACCTTGTGATCGCCGCCCATTCGCGCTTCCCAGGCTTTGGCGAGCAACTCCAACACCTGCTTGCAAAGCTCGCTGCGTGGGCGGCGATGTCCTCTAGGAGGTCACCCGCAAACCTCAGTGATAGTCGATGCTTATCGTGATTGACTTCAGCGACCACGCCGGTAACTTGTTCTCTTTTGAGAGCTTCGAGGAGCGTGGAGGCTTTCGCCCTGATCACTCTTACTCTCGTTCCGTGGTCGTAGCCTTCGCAGCCATTTTTTCTATCTCCTGAATGGAAGCTGGGTCGTACAGACGGAATCCCCACCATTTGTCGCCGATCTCCGTCGTTCGCACCGGGTATCCGTCGTTCTTTCGCTCGTTTCCGATTCTCGCAGCTTTATTTTTTAAGTATTTCTTTTAATTCTGATACGGTCATTATTGCCCTGTAAACGCTATAGCGTTGTTACTGGTTGCGGGATCTGCCTGAGGTAACAACCAAATAGGCGCTCCTCCCTGTCCGATTGTGGCATCTAACAGGTATCCATAGCTACCTTGAAAGAAATTATAGGGACTAGACACCGACAGCGGGTCGGTATCAAATGGAAAGTTGGACTGAATAATAAAGTCATCGTTACCGTTCAGCGACAAATTAACCCCTGCGCAAATCGTGGAACAAGGCCCAAGAGACGCATTACCCGCGTCAAAGCTGATTGACGATCCACTCCAGTGCGCCTCAATCACTGCACACCCTTGCCAACCAGTTGTAGCCGCAGAAAAGTAACATGTTACCTGATTCTGTCCGCCATTAGCGTTAAGAGTATACCCCGCGTCAAGTTGAATCGCAAAAGGATTAAGTAGTTGACAAGAGGTGCACTTGGTTATTGATTCACCACTAATACCCGTAAGGGTAATAATATCTCCTGAATAGAAGAGCGGAAGCACCACTAAAAGATTTCCAGGTGTAATAGGCTGTGAGAGATTGACTGTGCAAGATAACGTACCTACAAGAGGAGAACCACAGTTACTTCCTCCTGCACCACTTTGCGCCCCAAAATTTGACCAATACCCTTCTTGTATAAATGTCCAAGTATTTGTAGGAGAAGAAGGTGCTCCACCTGCGTTTTTTAACGCAATAACATTCATTTGCGGTGGTTGACTGGAACGGACTGTCCAGGTCGCTGGTAGGGGTCGCCGGTAAATAGTGCCGCTAGAATCTTGACCTGCCAGTTTCGCGGAGAATAGGGCTGCGACGCCGATTAGGGTGAAAACTACGAACTTATGCATGGGTCCCTCCGATGCTTGCAGTTAAATGTGAAGAAACCGGCTA
>DASQJB010000188.1:0-9251 GCA_035631295.1 Bryobacteraceae bacterium
GCTCCAGGGACGACTGTGCCGGCGCCGCCAACAACTCCGCCGTCGCTGCCGACGGCGCCGCACTAGTCGGCTTCAAATCCGCAAAAGGATTTTTCCGCTGGTCTTGCGGCCTTCCAGATCGCTGTGCGCTTGCGCGGCTTCTGCCAGCGGATATTCGCGCTCTATTCGGAGCTGGAGCTTGCTCTCGGCGATCCAGCGGAAGATGTCTCCTGAGCGCCATGCCAGTTCTTCGGGGCTCGAAACGTGGGTGTTCAGAGTCGGGCGAGCGAGGAACAACGATCCCTTCTGCGTCAGGCTGCGGGTATCGAACGGTTCAATCTGTCCGCTGGAGACTCCGAAGTGCACCATCATTCCGCGCGGCTTCAGGCAATCCAGGCCTTTGAGGAACGTTGCTTTGCCGACGGAGTCGTAGACAACATCAACGCCGGCGCCGCCCGTGAGGCGCTTTACTTCCGCAACCCAATCCTGCTGCTCGTAAAGGATCACTTCTCGCGCGCCCGCCTGGCGAGCCAGCTCCGCCTTTTCGGGTGTTCCGGCGGTTCCGATGACGCGAGCGCCCAGCATTGACGCGATTTGAACCAATAGCCGGCCGGTGCCTCCCGCCGCCGCGTGAATCAGAGCGGTGTTGCCGGGCTTGAGAGGAAACGTAGAGTGGGTCAAATAGTGCGCGGTCATTCCTTGAAGCATGGCCGCGGCAGCGGTTCGAAAATCTGCCGTGTGAGGAATGCGCGCCAGCATTTTCACGGGCACAGCAGCATATTCGGCATAAGAGCCGCGCACCATAACCCACGCGACGCGGTCCCCGGGCTTGAACTTTTCGGTGCCCTCGCCTAATTTTTCAATCACACCGGCGCCCTCGGCGCCCAGCACCGCGGGAAGTGGAGTCTTGTTCACGCCGCTGCGCTGATTGAGATCGGTGAAGTTGACTCCGGAGTATTCGATCTTCACAAGCGCTTCGCCCGGCGCCGGCTCCGGCGTGGCACGGTCGCCGAAGCGCAGAACCTCGGGGCCGCCGGTCTGTTCGATATAGATAGCTTTCATCGTTAGCATTGTGCCATCTTCCCGCACCGCTCAGAGCCGGGTGCTAACCTAAAATTTGCTACCGAAGCTGGTCGAGATCGGAAAGTTCTATATCCCGACCTACGGGGTTCTGGTGGCCCTCGGTTTCTTGCTGGGCCTGTGGATCACCGTGAGGCTGGCGCGGCGGAGCGGCCTAAACCCCGACCTTATCACGAATCTCGCCGTGTATGTGGCGCTGGCGGGGCTGCTCGGCGCAAAGCTCCTCATGATCTGGTTCGACTGGCCCGACGTGCAGATCTTTTCCCTCAGCTTCTTACAGGCGGCCGGAGTGTTCCAGGGAGGGCTGGTGCTGGCTGTTATCGTGGCGTTTCTGTATGTGAAGCGCTCCGGGCTTCCGTTTCTCAAGACCGCCGATACGTTCGCTCCAGGCATTGCCGCCGGCCACGCCATAGGGCGATTAGGCTGTTTCGCCGCGGGCTGCTGCTGGGGAAAAGAAACCAAATTGCCGTGGGCTGTGACTTTCCACAACCCCCAAGCTTGGGCGCTGACAGGCGTGCCTCTGGAGACGCCGCTTCATCCTTCCCAGATCTACGAGTTCGGCACCGAGGCGATGCTGTTCGGCTTCCTCTATTGGCGCTTCCAAAAGGCACACGAGCCGGGCAAGATTATAGGGCTCTATTTGGTGGTCAGCTCGATCGCGCGGTTTTTGATCGAGTTCACGCGCTTTCACGAGCAGGCTCTGCCGTTCGGGCTGCCGCTTTCCATCACGCAATGGATCGCCATCGGCGTGGCGTTGGCGGGCGCGCTCCTCCTGGTCCCGCGCCGCTCGGCATTGCTTAAACAAAGCAAGCCCTCGGGCCTTGCGACGGCGTAACCGCCTTGGCGACCATCAAGCCGTTTCAGGCCTATCGCTATAGCTCGAAAGCCGGAGATCCTTCCCGGCTGGTGACGCAACCCTACGACAAGATAAGCCCCGCGATGCAGGCGAAATACCTGGCGGCAAGCCCCTACAATCTCGTGCGCGTTATCCTCGGCGAGCGCTTCGCATCCGACAACGAATCGGAAAACGTCTACACGCGCGGCGCGACGCATCTGAACGATTGGATTCGAAGCGGCGTGCTGGAGCAGGACCCGCTTCCTGCGTTTTATGCATATTCGCAGGAATTTGAAATTCCCGATACCGGCGAGCGTGCCTGGAGGGGCGGCTTCATCGGGCTGGGGAGAGTGGAGGATTATTCCGCCGGCGTCGTGTTCCGGCACGAACACACGCTTTCGGGCCCGAAGAGAGATCGCCTGGATCTGCTACGCCACACGCGCGCTCATTTCGGCCAGATCTTCATGCTGTATCCGGACCCCGATGGCGATGTGGAGAAGGTCCTGGAGGAAGGAAAATTGATCGCGGGAGGCGCGCCGTTGCTTGATGTTTGCGACGACTACCAAGCCCGCCATCGCCTGTGGGCGATTACTCATCCGGCGACGATCGCCGTGATTCAGGATCTGATGGCGGATAAGAATCTGCTGATCGCCGATGGGCACCATCGCTATGAAACGGCCCTGGCTTACCGGAACGAAAATCCCGGCGCGCCCGCGGCTGAGTATGTGATGATGACTTTCGTCAATATGCATTCGCCGGGATTGAGAATTCTGGCTACGCATCGCGTGTTGCGCAATGTGGAAGGATTCGACGCGGCGGATTTCTTTCAGAAGGCGGCGCGAGGCTGGCGGGTGACCAGGTTCGATGCGACCAATGAGCTTTTTGGCGCCATGCGCGTCCACGAGCCAAAGGAGGTTCGGATCGGCGTGGTGACGGCGTCCGGCGTTTATCTGATGGAGCGCGATCGAAAGGAAAATGAGCTTGGCGTTCCCGTGTTGCACGAGGAAATCCTGGGTGGATTGCTAGGCATCAGCGAAGAAGCGGTGCGCGACGAAAAGCACATCGCCTACATTCGCGGAATGCAGGCAGCCGCGGCGGAGGTTTTGGAAAAGGGAGCGCAGATCGCGTTTCTGCTGGAGCCTACGCCGATCGAAGATATGGCGCGCATCGCGTTTTCCGGCGGCGTGATGCCGCAAAAGTCTACCGATTTTTATCCGAAGCTGCTTAGCGGCGTGACGATTTACCGGCTCTAGCGCCCGGCTTTCGCCGCCTCCGCGAGGGAAGCAGACGTTCCGTGGACCTCCGGCTCTCGCGCACAAGCTCGACAATTGCAGTGCGTGAAAGCCGCTCTCGACGGCCGGAACATCCAGCGGCGAGCGGCGTGGAGGAGCGGGCTGTACTAGAAAGGATTGCCCGTCCCTGCGGCGGATTTCCACTTGCCCCTCGCGCCATGCGCAGCTCAACAGCTCAGCGAGTTGCTGGCGCGCTTCCGAATAGGTATAAATTTTCATGATCCCAACTCCAGCAGCTTCAAGGCGAGCTTCGCGGCGGCGCGAGCCAAACCACGGTCCAACGTTATAAGCGGACGCCCTTGGGCTCGCGCCGTTTCCAGAACATAAGCGTCATAGGCGTGTAAGTGCAAGTCCGAGGCGATTTCGAGGGCGCTGCCCACATCAATCTCAGCGATCCGAACCTGTACTTGACGATAGCTACTCCAAGCCGCGTTCACGCCAGCGCGCGTCAGCCTCCTGCGGCGAAGGCCCGCGATCAAGGCGTTTCCAACCTCCCAGGGAAGGGACGGGGCCGCCACGAGATTCTTGCCCTGCGTGGCGCGGATGAGCGCGGGCCGAGTGGGCTCGTTTAGCAAGACCGCCAAAACCGCGGACGTATCAATCACCATTTCTTGTACAATTGCACAGTACCAAAGCCGGGTGGCTTATTTCCTTTTATCGAACAGCGAACCGTCGCCCAGGCTGTAAAATCCCGCTCGCAGCTTCCTCACAACCGCTTCCTAACGGTCGCGGCTCGGAACGAGCGCAGTTTTTTTGCCCCGGAGCTAAAGTGCTATCGGAATATGCCCTTCAGCCGGTCCCAGAACCCCTTCTTTTTCTCGGGCTGAGGCGGGGCCGGCGCGGGGGGGATTAGGATACTGCGCGGCGCTCTGTGCTCGGGAGGCCGGGCGGCGGCAACCTCGCCGGAACCGCCAACGGTTCTCCCGGAAACCACAGGCGCTTCGGATTGCGTCGGGTCCCAGCCGGCGACCTGCGTCGCTCCGCCGCCGTGCAGATGGCAGATCTCGACGGGTTGCGTCCCGGCGATGAAGACTTCGGGGCGGTGATTGGGACAGCGCGGAGATGCGACCTCGCCGGTTTCTGAGTCGATATCCGTCCAAACGATCCCGCTCGGCGCTTCGAAACGATGCACGTCGCGATATTGGCTGTGCTTATGAGCGCGCTTCATGAAATCCACCCAGATGGGCAGGGCGCTGCGCGCGCCTTGGAGCTTAAAATCGCGGTTATCGTCGAAGCCCACCCAGACGACGCAAAGGATCTTGGACGTGAAGCCGGCGAACCAGCCGTCACGCGAAGTGCCGGTCTTTCCCGCCGCAGGTAGATTGAAGCCACGGCCCGACGCGCCAGCCGCCGTGCCTGACCGGAGCACTTCTTCGAGCATCTGCTCCACGAGGTACGCCACGCGTGGGTCCACCACCTGTTTGGGCTCGGGGTGCGATTCGAAAACCGTGGTGGACTTCGGGTCCTGAATCGAGTCAACAAAAGTAACGGGTAAGAGCTTCCCCTGATTGGCGAAGACTGTATAGGCGCCCGCGATCTCGATCGGCTGGACTTCATAAGCCCCCAGTGCGATGGATGGCGTGGCTTTGATGTCCTCGTTCAGCCCCAACCGGTGCGCCATGCGGGCGACTCTCTCGTAGCCCACCGTCTGCGCCACTTTGACGGTCGCGACGTTGAGCGAATGCGCTAGCGCCTGCCGCAGCGTGACAGTACCCATGAACTCCTGTTCGAAATTTGAGGGTGTGTAGGAGATGTTGTCGAAATAAAAAGTGGTCGGCTCGTCTACGACGGTAGATGCCGGCGTCAGAACGGGGCCTCCGTTGTTGTTGAGGCCGGTTTCCATGGCCGCCGTGTAGACGAAGGGCTTGAAAGAGGAGCCCGGCTGGCGTTTGGCGATAGCGTGATTGAGCTGGCTCGCGCCGTAATTACGGCCGCCCTCCAGCGCCAGGAGCTTGCCGGTCTCCGTATCCAGAGCGATCAGCGCCACTTGCGCTTCCGGGAAATCCTTTGTGCCGTATTTCTTCGAGCGGCGGCGCCACTGCTGGTCGGTCTCCTCGATGCCGGTGCGCACTGCCTCCACTGCGTCGCGCTGAAGATCCATATCGAGCGTGGTGTAGACGCGATAGGACCCGCTTTGAAAATCGTAGTTCTCGAAATCGCGCCGCAGCTTGTCGTTCACCATGTCGACAAAGTAAGGAGCGTCGTTGGATTCGAGCATGCCGCGGATCACCTTCACCGGCCGGGCCGCCGCTTCCTCATACTGATGCGGGGAAATGTAGCCGTTTTCGCGCATCGCGTTCAGCACCAAGTTGCGCCGCGCCTTGGCCTGCTCCGCATTGCGGAAAGGATCCCACCGGCCCGATTGCGGCAGGCCGGCCAGTAGAGCCGCCTCCGGCAACGTGACCTGGCTCAGTTCTTTGCCGAAATAGACCTGAGCTCCTTCGCCGAAGCCGTTGATGCTAAAGCTGCCGTGATTGCCCAAACGGATAGAGTTGGCGTAGTCTTCGAAGATCTGTTTCTTGGTGAGTTTCTGCTCCAGATGGAGCGTCATCAGGATCTCGGGGATCTTGCGCGACCAGGTTCGCTCATTGGTCAGCCACACGGTCCGTGCGAGCTGCATGGTGAGCGTGGAAGCGCCCTCCATTCTTCCGCCGGGGCGGAAGACGTACTTGAAGCCGGCGCGAGCCAGGCGGAGCGGATCGAAGCCGGCGTGCTGAAAGAAATGCTTGTCCTCGGCAGAAAGTACAGCCTGCACCATCACGGGAGGGATTTCGTCGAAGTGAACGATGCGCCGCTTTTCCCGTTTGCGGTCGAAGAGATTGGTGACCAGCTCCGGCTCCAGGAAATACTGTGTGCGGTCCGCGTGGTCGCGCAGGGAGATGATCTCACTCACCTCGCCATCCTCGATCTTGATGACCGCGCCTTCCTGGTTGTAGGCGTCCGGGCCGGGATTCACTTCGATGGCGTCAGGCCGCAAGCGATACCAGCCGGCCCGGCTGGTGTTGGATTCCGAGTATTGGCAGCGCCGCAGGTAGGCGGCGATCTCTTCTCCGCGTATCTCATCGCCCACGCCGACGCGGCGCGGCGCGGCGTAAATCAAAGTGGTGTTTGAAAATACGCCGGCGCGAAGCTTCTCGTCGATCAGGCGCGCATACTTCGTGTAGAAATAGGTGAACAGGCTCATGCCCGCCGCCAAGAACAGCGCGAACAGCAGCAGGAACGCCTTTCCCCACGAGCTCAGCAGAATGCGTGCGAAGAGTGTCCTTTGAACCTTAAGAGGCAAGCAACGTCCTGTCGATCATTTTTTGGTTTCTTCCAGAGCATACAGCTCTTTCCAGATATCCTCATGCGGCTCCCAATCAGGATACTGATGCCCGGTGATCTGCAACTCGGCGACCTTCAGAGTGCCGTGGCCGTAAGGGCAGATGTACTCCGTGCGAGGCGCGCCGAACAGCACGTGCGTCCATGAGCCTGTAAGAATCGGCATGCGCAAGCGGCGGAGACACGTCCGGCAGCGATAGCGCTGGTCCCATACGATCAGCCACATCAGGCCGATGGCGAACAGCGTGAAAACCAACATGACGAATGTGTACAGCAGATCATGCGCGAACGGATCGGGGCGGATGGACGAGTACATAAAGGTCTGCGGCAGGGGCAAGGCATACAGGATCAAAGCCCGTAATGTGACCAGCAACCCTCCTGCCACAATCAGCTTCGCGGCTAAGTACGCCCAGTACCGCATAGAATATCTGGACACTTGTGGGGCTCCCCAGGTTCCCGATTCCTGACTCTATTCTAGACGAAACAAACCGCCGGATGTTCCGCGCAAGTGGCGACGGTGATCTGTGCATGTGCGACGGTGATCTGTGCATTGCGACGGTGATCTGTGCATAAGGACACACGCAGGGCTGTGCCACGGCCTAATGACTGAAAGCTGTCGTGTTCATCAGATTCGCTTTCGGGAGGGTGGCCATGGTATTTGCAGTCGCGAGCATGTTTGGCGAGCTGGCGGCGTTCCATCTAGAGGGTTAGCTCGTGAGGCGAAAATTCGAAGCCATTCTGGGCGGGCTGCCAAGGCTCCTACAATGCCTCCCTTAAGTTGTGGGTATCGGCGGCGGCTTCCAGAGCCTGGTCCCGGGCCTCGGCACGCTCCTGCTGAAGCTGCTTCAATTCCGCTTTGGCTTGTCGCGGAGTGCGGGCGAGGCTCATGGAAGACTGAGACGGGCGAGCAAGTCGCCGCGGCGATCGAGGGCCTTGGCTTGGGCTAAAGCGTAGTGGATGGTGGGATCACCAGAGGCTCACTCGGCGGGTCGCTCCTGGAAGCCGAGCGAGAAGAGATTGTTTTCCATGGCGTGGATGCGGTCGAGGCGCCAATAGGTATCGGCGCTGGTCTGGGCGGCTTTGGTTTCGAGCAGACCTGGGGGCTTGAGCCGGCGTGGAATTGGGCGCAGTGGCGTTGATAGGCGGCGAGATCTTCTTCGGGCAGAACGAGGGTCTGGCCGGTGAGGCCTTGACGCAAGGCGTCGAGCGAAGATCGGCGCTTGCCTTCTTGGGTACGCGGGCCCGTGAAACGGGCGGCGTTGCGGCGGTTAACCGCAGCTTCTGGTTTCTTTGGGGGCGGATGCGGACCGAGTTTCAAAGAGCGCGGAGGTGGATTTCGCGCCCCCGAGTGCGAAGCCGGGCTAAAACGTGAACCGGGCGACCACCGTGCCGGCCCGCTGGCCGGTGACGGAGCCGGTGAGCGGCGTAAGGGTGGTGCCGAAACCGCCGCTGTACAAGCCAGCGTTGGCGCCCGAGGTGAACTTCGTGGGCGTGGCCGCGAAATTGCCGAGGTTGATTCCGCCCGGAACGGCAGTACTCGTCGGCAACTGCAGGCGGTTGAAGATGTTCGTGAACTCCACGCGAAGGTTCAGACTGTATCGTTCCTTAGTCCGGAAGTTGCGGCTGAAGTTGGCGTTCTCCACAGGTATGCGTATACCCCGGAACGAGCGAATCGAGCTTTGATTCGCCGCGAACTGCCCGTTGGGAACATTGGTCCATGCGGCCGGGTTGAGCACCTGAGTCTTGGTCGGGTCAAAGCAGTGACAGTTGATGTCGAGCGGGTCGGTATGGTGAACGCCGTTGTTGTCATACCAATCCACCGACCAGGGACTCATGCCCGGAATCAACTGCGCGGGGCCAGGTCCGTAACCCAGGAAGTTGCTAATCGGCACGGTGCCCGCACTGGTGGGCAGGCCCACCAATGGCGCGCTCTGGTAGCTCAAGGACCAACCTGTACCCCAACCGGATAAAGCGTACGCAACCACTTTGTTCTTAAGCACGGGGAGGTCGGAGCGCAAGCGCGGCACCTCGTGTTGAGCCGCAAGCCGGAACTGGTTCGGCAGGTCGTAGGGGCTCAGGTTCTTACCCAGGTTCCGGTTGAACGGATCCGGCGTGCTGATCAGAGCCAGAGTCTTCGAATAGGTGTAATTCGCGTTTGCAACCAAGCCGTGGCTAAAGCGCTTGGTAAACGTGGTCTGGAGCGAGTCGTACCAATTTTTCCCGATCGGAGCTCCGGCGGCAGGCAGAAGCCCAGTGTATTGGGGAAACGGCAACAGGGCCTGCCGGACTGTCTGACTGGCTGGGAAGTTGGCATAGGGTTGGAGCGAGACCCCCATGGCGCTCAACTGTTGCTTCTGTGCCGCGGAAAGGCTCGCAATGGGCGTGGTGAGCAATGCCGATTGGGTCGCACCGGTGAAGTCATTGAAGCCAAGGTTCTGCAGAGTCGCCGGGTTCAGGGCATTGAAGGTAGATAGAGGGGAACCTGAAGTCGGAGCGGTCATAGCTTCCTCCCAAACACCGCGATTGCCGACATAAGCGGCTTTCACGACGGTATTCCGGGTGACTTCGCGCTGCACGGTAACGTTCCATTGCAGCAACCGCATCGGGCGGCCCGCGTTCGGGTCGAGCAGCGTGGGTGGGGCCACGACGGCTCCCGGGGCCTGACCCGCGCCTGCACTAAAGGTGGGCCACTGGATGCTCACGTTGGACGGGATTCCATTCTGTAGCTGGCCGACAGTCTGCCC
>DASQJB010000189.1:0-5224 GCA_035631295.1 Bryobacteraceae bacterium
TGCGCCGGCGCGTAGTCAATCTCGCCCGCCGTCAGGATCTTCCAATAGTCGATCCAGATCCGGCAAAATGCACACTTTCCGTCGTAGATGAGGAGCGGCTTGGCGAGCGACTCAGGCGTTTTTCTACGCTAGCATGACCGAGGCGGGCGTGATGTCTTTAATGTGCGGCGTGCCGCACTGACGCATGGTCAACGTGAGTTCGGCGCGCAGGATTTCAAGCACCCGCTCTACGCCCTCTTGGCCGAATGCCGACAAGCCATAGATGTAGGGACGGCCGACGCCCACCGCGCGTGCGCCGAGCGCGAGAGCCTTGAATACGTCGGTTCCGCGCCGGAAGCCGCCGTCGACCAGCACGGGAATCTGGGCGCCCACAGCGTCCACCACTTCCGGGAGGCAATCGACGGTCGCGCGCAAAGTCTCCGTCGAGCGGCCGCCGTGATTGGAAACAATGATTCCGTCTACGCCGTGCTCGCGCGCCAGGCGAGCGTCCTCGCGGCTGTCGATGCCCTTCAGCAGCAGCTTCATCTTGGTGAGCTTTTTCAACCGGTTCACCCATTCCCAGGTGGCATTGGGCGGATTATAAGATTGCGGAATTCCCGTGAACATGGGCAGGTCGCCATCGTGGCGCCCACCGCGGTCGGTGGTGTGGCATCCGACGCAGTTGCGGGTGTCGGTGCGCCGAAAGCGCTCATAGGTTTCCGAGTTCCGGCTTGCTAGCAGATCGACGGTCCAGACCATGGTCTGGCAACCGGCATCCTCCACGCGGCGCACTAACTTTTCCGTGGCGTCCCAAGTGGTGGGGATATAGAGTTGATACCAGGGCGGTCTTCCCAGAGCCTTGCCAACGTCTTCCACCGAGTAGGTTGTGACGGTCGAAAGGACTTGCAAGGATTTCTTGGCGCGCGCGGCGCGGGCCACCGCAAGCTCTCCTTCCGGATGGAACATTTTTTGGCCACCCACAGGGCAGAGAAAAATCGGCGTCTCCCAAGTTGTGCCGAAGAGTTCCGTGGAGAGGTCAGCTTGCGAGACATCGACCAGGCGGCGCGGCCGGAGTTGAATATGCTTGAAAGCGGCCAGATTGGCTTTGAGCGTCAGATCGTCGTCCACGCCCGACGCCATGTAACCCCAGTGGGCGGGAGGCAGCGCTTTATGCGCCGGCTCTTCGAAATCCATTACGTTAATGGCGTCTTTTGCTGCGGTGAGCGCGACCGAAGGATTCTGTCCGAATAAAGGTCCGCGCGAATGCGCTAGCAAGGGGCTGGCCGCAAGGAACCGCAAGAACCTGCGGCGGCTTTCGGCGGAGGAAATCACGACCGCCATTCTAACATTTGCATTGCTTTGCGAAAGGGCGACTGAGCCAGCTTCCGTCTTCCGTGATCCTCGCGGCTCTATGAGACCTGCCAGTAAATCGAATAGCGGCGCCCGAAGATACTGTTGAGAGGCAGGAGCGCGACATCCGTCGCCTGGCCCGCCGTGCGAAATGTGAGTGGCTTATCCGCCGGCCTGATCCACGCGCCCGGGTCCGCTCCGGCGGCTCGGAACGTTGGAATCGAAATCGCGGGTGCGCGCCGCAAGGGAGGCCCGTTCACGGCCGGTCCGCTCATTAATTCCGCGGTCAAGCCCTCCACGCCCAAGTCGCCCGCCAGAACGAGCGGCCCATACAGAAACGCTTGCACTGTGCGATCATCCGGCATGGCCTCGACCGAGAGATGCATCGGCAATCCCATCTCGATGCTGTCCCCATTCTTCCAAGTGCGGGAGAGAGTGAGATAACTGCCCGGCGCCGCCGTTGCGTCTAATGGTTTGCCATTGAGCTTGACGGTTGGTCCGCTTTCGAGCCACGAAGGAATCCGCAGGCGGATGGCAATCGCCACCGGCTGCTCTACGCTGACCGTCAGACGGGTCGCCTGCTCCTCCGGAAACTTCGTCTCTTGCCGCAGCCGGAAGCCTTTCTCGTTCCAGTTCAGCTCCGACGGCACGAACAGATTCACATAAATTCCCGCCCGGTCCCGCCAGTAAATGCTGTCATTCAGCTTGGAGTATTCCTCGACGCCTGTCCCGGTGCAACACCAGAAGCATTGGTCTTCATCGCAAAAGGTCTTCCAGGCGCCCGGCGAGTGCGAAAGGTAATACTGCGTGTGGCCCGTACTTGGCTGGATCGTGCCGATGCGATGGTTGAGCAGCGTGCGCTCGTAGTAATCGAAAAGGCGGGGATCCGGGTTCCAGCTATAGAGATGACGCGTCAACTTCAGCATGTTGTACGCGCAGCAGCACTCGGCCGTGGCCGAAGATTGTTTCAGCTCGGCGGCCAGTTGGCGCGGCGGCGCCAGCCAACCTTCTCCGTTGCTGGTCCCATTCGTCACGTACGAACGCGCGGTGCTCACTTCATAGAAGAAATAATCCGCGACGTCGTGAAAGCGCATGTCGCCGGAGATCTCATAACGCCGGGCCGCGCCGATCACCTGCGGGATATGCGTGTTGACGTGCAGGCCACGGAGCTCGTCGCGGCGGAGCGCCAGGGGATTGAAGAAAACCTTCTTAGTGAACCGGTCACCGGCCTTGGCCCAACGCTCCTCGTTTGTGACCGCGGCTAGATTGTAGAGGACTTCGTTCATGCCTCCGTACTCTGTGGCGAGAATCTGCTGCATGTGCTCTTCGGATTTCGAGGCGGTCCATTCGTCCGCCCACGCCGCCATCCCTTCGAGCACCTGAAGCGCCTGCGCATTGCCGGCAAGGCGGTACATGTCGAACATTCCCGCCATGATCTTGTGGACCGTGTAAAACGGCGCCCAGACAGACTTGCGCGCGTCGAGGCGATCCCAGAACTCAGTGGGAAACGCGCTGAGATATTTTCCGCCGAGCTGCTGTTGGCATTTAGCCAGCTCGCCGACCATCTCATCGGCCTTGGCCTTCGCCGCGCGGTCGCCTGTCGCAGCGACAAGTTGCGCGCTGGCGGAGAGGAAGTGTCCCGTGAAATGGCCGCGAAGCTCACTAGCCCGTTGCCCGTTGGCCGGCTGCTCCCATCCGCCGAGCGGTTGTCCGGCGCTCACCGGCAGTCCGGCGTTCGCTCGGAAGTTGTAAAGCAACCGGTCGGCTTCCAATCGCGCCATGAAGCCGCGATTCCACTCCTGCGCCTCCTGATAAAAGCTTTGCAGCAGGCGGACCTGGCTCATCGGGAACGGCTCTGCCCGCAGCGGAACGTCGCCACGCGTGAACTCGATGGTTCCTTGGAACGGCGGAGTCTCCGGAATCGTGCCGCGGCGCTGCTGACTCGTATTCGGGTTGGGCGCCGCGGAGGGCGCCGTCTGCTGGGCCATTAACGTTGGCGCGGCCGAACTGGCGGCCACTAGAGCGCTGAAGCGGCGCCGGCTGAGATGCGGCATTGGGACCTCCTCGTTGGAATCGCTTACATTATGTCATCATGGCAGACTCTCGGCACGCAAATTCAGAGCATGCATACGCTTTCAAAAACACCCTCCTCGGGTTAAGATGAGTTCCATGGCGAAAGTGAATTGGAAAGGCGTCTTCCCTGCTATCACAACGCAGTTTGCGCCCGATCAGTCCCTGGATTTGTCGGCAACCGCGAAGCACTTGGAGACATTGATCGAGGCAGGAATTCACGGCGTCGTCTTGCTAGGCACTGTCGGCGAGAATACCGCCCTGACTTATGAAGAGAAACTGTCCGTTCTGCGCGAGATGAAGAAGACCGCCGCGGGACGGATTCCGGTGCTGACCGGCGTCGCGGAGTACACCACCGCGCTCGCCTGCCGCTATGCGCGCGATGCCGAGGACATCGGCATGGACGGGCTGATGGTTCTGCCGGGCATGGTTTACAGATCCGACGCCCGCGAGACTCTCACGCATTTCCGCGCGGTGGCTCGCTCGGCCGGATTGCCCATCATGATCTATAACAATCCCGTCTCGTATGGCGTGGACGTACCGCCCGAGGGGTTTCAGGAACTGGCCGCCGAAACCAAGATCGTCGCCATTAAAGAGTCGTCGGAGAACGTGCGCCGCATGACCGACCTGCGCAATTTGCTCGGCGACCGGTTTATTCTCTTTGCCGGCGTTGATGACCTGTTCCTCGAGAGCGCCATGCTCGGTGCGCAAGGCTGGATCGCCGGTCTGGTGAACGCATTCCCTCGCGAGACTATGGCGCTCTGGAACCTGGCCGAGTCCGGCCAATGGCGGCAGGCTCGCCAACTGTACCGTTGGTTCACGCCGCTGCTACATCTCGACACCAGGATCAAGCTGGTGCAATACATCAAACTGGCCATGGCGGAGACTGGCCTTGGTTCGGAGACGGTGCGCGCTCCGCGGCTCCCGCTTGTAGGCGCGGAGCGCGAAGAGATTCTGCGGATCATCCGGCAGGCCATCGCCACGCGCCCGGAAGTCCCCATTGCCGCGGCAGGATAATGATCTGATGCAAAGGGTCAGGGTTATCGACTCCCACACGGCCGGCGAACCGACGCGGGTTGTGATTGCGGGCGGACCTGAACTGGGGAACGGCCCGATGCGCGGCCGCCTGGAACGATTCCGAAACGAGTTCGATCCTTTCCGCTCGGCGGTGGTGAACGAACCGCGAGGCAATGACGCCATGGTCGGGGCGCTTCTGTGCGAGCCCTATGATGCATCGTGCCAGGCCGGCGTGATTTTCTTCAACAATGTCGGCTATCTAAACATGTGCGGCCACGGCGCTATCGGGCTGGCGGCGACGCTGGCGCACATGGGCAAGATCGGCCTGGGAACACTCCGGCTCGATACCGTCGCTGGTGTGGTCGAAGCGCATCTCAATGAGGACGGCAGCGTGACTCTCCGGAATGTCGCCAGCCACCGAAAGGCCCGCGCCGTACCGGTGGAAGTTCCGGGAATCGGCAGGATCGTGGGAGATGTTGCGTGGGGCGGCAACTGGTTTTACCTCGTCACCGAGCATGGGCAAATCTTGAGCATGGATCGGATCGAGGAGTTGACCGATTTCACCTGGCGCATCCGGCAATCGCTCCGCGCCAACGGGATCGCCGGCGATAACAAACAAGAGATCGACCACATCGAGCTGTATGGGCCGCCCAGCTCCACGGAAGCAGACAGCAAAAATTTTGTCTTGTGCCCCGGCCGCGCCTACGACCGTTCCCCGTGCGGCACGGGCACCAGCGCCAAGCTCGCTTGCCTCTATGCCGACGGAAAATTGTGCGAAGGCCAGATATGGCGCCAGGAAAGCATCGCC
>DASQJB010000190.1:0-9551 GCA_035631295.1 Bryobacteraceae bacterium
TTGAGCGGCCTTGCCGCCGGATTGGTGGATGCCGAAATTCTGGATCCGGAGCTGGGGCTGGTCGGCAAGCCCACGCGCTCGGACGCCACGCTTCTGGAAGCTCTCACCGGCCTGCACTACGTTCCTGTGGTGGCATGCATAGCTGGGGACAAAAACGGTTCCATTTACAATGTGAATGCCGATCAAATGGCGGTGGCGTGCGCTTGCGCATTTCGCGCGGAGAAGCTCCTTTTCCTGACTGACGTGGAGGGAGTGCGGGACGGCGGCGGGGCGGTGCGCGAGACGCTGACCTCGGCGGAGGCGCGTGAATTGATCCTTGGCGGAGCCGCTACCGGCGGCATGCAGGCCAAGCTGGAAGCGGCGATGGAAGCGCTGGCCAATGGCTTGGCGGAAGTGCGAATCGCCCCTGGGGCACGCCCGGGCGTGGTTGGGGCAGCGATGAACGGCTCGCCGGAAGGCACGCGTTTGCGCCCCTGAAGGAATTTTCACGCGGACGCGGCCGGGTTTTCGATTTCTGCGCTTAGAAATTCTGAGAATTTTCCCTTATTGTTGCAACATAACCAATATGCATTTCCCAAAAGAAGCCCATCGCAGGCTGGAGGGGGCGTTGCTACGACTTTTTTTGGGGAGGAATACTTGAGAGCGCAAACAGTGGACGTGAGGGAGTCCGCAGGACGGGTCTTATGCAATACGATTTTCCGTTCCGGCGGTAGAAAGTTGCTGGCCAAAGGCCACGTCTTACGTGCAAAAGACGTGCGCCTGCTGGTCATGGAAGGGCTGGGCCAAGTTTGGGTTACCGAATTAGAGGACGGCGAAGTTCCTGAGGACGACGCGGTTGGATCCGTAGTCGCCGAGATGGGGCGGCGCGCTGGAAATTCGCCTTGCCGCGGGCGGCCGGGCCAACCTGTTCGCCACCGACTGTTGCGTCCTGGTGGACGACGAGTTGTTGCGCCAGATCAACTGCACCGCCAGCGTCGTCATCGCGACAAATCCCAATTTCAGCTTCGCCCGCGGCGGCCAGCGAGTGGCGACCGTGAAAAGCGCGCCTTTCGCTGTGGCGCAGCCACAGCTCGAGGCGTTGGTCGCGATTCTGCGCGAACGCGGGCCGATTCTCCAGGCGCGCCCGATCCGGACTCCGTGCGTAGGGCTGCTTTACACCGATCCGCACGACGGCGAGCGGGCGCGAACCTTGTTCGAGAGCGTGACGCGGCAACGGCTGGAAAGATTCGGGACCAACCCGGTCTTTGCGCTGGTTTGCACGGAAGAGGAAGAGAACGTCGCAAGGGCGCTGCAACATCTGTTGCGCGCGCGGCCCACCGTGATTCTGGTGGCTTCCACGACATCTCCCGCCGGTCCGGAGGACGCGATCGGCCGAGCTAGGGCGCGCGTGGGCGCTCATCTGGAGCGGTTCCTGGCGCCCGTAGAGCCAGGAAATCTGTTGCTGCTTGGCTATCTATAAGGACGAAGTCCCGATTGTCTCGGTTCCGGGCTGCTTCCGGTCCACCAAGCCCAACGGGGTGGACTTGGTCTTGCCGCCCATGTTGGCGCAATACCGGATATCGGGTTGGGAAGTTGCCTGCTTGGGCCACGGCGGACTGTTGGGCTAGGACGCCGGCAGCGCGCAATGAGTTCCTCCGCTACCCCCTAGCCGCCAAACCTCCGAGCGGCTAGTGGGGGCTCGCGAGCCGGGCGCTCGACGTTTTGGGCGCCCGGCATTTTTAGGTGTTAATTGTCAGTCGTCGGTTTGTCAGTCCACTTGTCGGCTCCTCCTAAGCCTGGAGCGGGAAACTGACGACTGATAACTTGGAACTTATGCCTTCCACCATCCTCGTTACCGGCGGCGCGGGGTACATCGGATCGCACACCGCCAAAGAGCTAGCCCGTGCAGGCTACCGCGTGGTCGTCTACGATAACTTGTGTCGCGGCCACCGCTGGGCCGTCCGCTGGGGACCGCTCGAGGAAGGCGATCTTCACGATCAGGAGAAGCTGGAGCGCGTATTAGTCCAGCACCGGGTGGACGCGGTGTTGCATTTCGCCGGACTCATCGCCGTGGGCGAGTCCATGCAAGTCCCGGAACTCTATTTCCATACCAACGTCGGCGGGACCATGAGCCTGCTGAACGCGATGCGGTCGGCAGGCGTGCGCCGCATCGTTTTTTCATCGACCGCGGCGGTCTACGGGGTTCCCGAGGCCATCCCGATCGAAGAAACCGCGCCCACTATCCCGTTGAGCCCTTACGGCGACTCCAAGCTGATGGTGGAAAAGATCCTGGCGTGGGAGGGCATCTGCCATGGGCTGAGCTGGGCTGCACTCCGTTACTTCAACGCCGCTGGCTGCGACGCGGAGGGCGAGACAGGAGAGGACCATGCGCCGGAAACACATCTGATTCCCTGTTTGTTGGAAGCTGCTCAGGGATTACGCGACGCCTGTCCGCTGTTTGGGTTCGATTATCCGACGCCGGATGGAACCTGCATCCGGGATTATGTGCATGTGACCGATTTGGCCGATGCTCACGTCAAGGCTTTGAAGTATTTGGAGGGCGGCGGCGCAGGTGTCGCGTTGAATCTGGGCACGGGCAAGGGATTCTCGGTCAGTGAGATTCTGGCGGCGGCGGAGAAGACCATCGGGCGCCCGGTTCCGGTGGTGAAGCAGCCGCGCCGCCCCGGCGACGCGCCTGTCCTGGTGGCCGCCGCGCATCGCGCGCGGGAAGTCTTGGGTTGGCAGCCTACGCGATCGTCGCTCGACAGCATCTTGGAGACGGCCTGGCGATGGCTTCGAAGCCATCGCGGGGCAGGCGCCCTGATCGTCTAGAATCCGGCTAAAATCGGGGTAGTGCGGAAAGCTGTCGCCATATTCGCTGTTCTGCTGGCAGGCTGCGCTAACTCCGGCAAGCGCCATCCCATTCGCGTGGGATCGAAGAATTTCACCGAACAAGTGGTGCTGGGGGAGATCGTCGCTCAGCACCTGGAGCACAAGTTGGGCGTTCCGGTGGAGCGGCGGCTGAATCTCGGCGGCACATTGCTGGCGCATGAGGCTCTCCGGAGCCATGAGATCGACGTCTATCCCGAATACACCGGCACCGCGCTCGCCGCAGTCCTCAAAGCTCCGCTGCAAGGTGATGCGGCCCAAGTCCTAGCGCGCGTCCGAGCCGATTACGCCCGCAATTTTCAGATCGACTGGCTCGATCCTTTAGGCATCGACGACAGCTTCGCAATGGTCGTCGCGGGCCCCGAAGCGCGCGCCAAAAATCTATCCACCCTCACCGACGCCGCGAGATCCGGGCAATCCTGGATTCTCGGAGTGGGCTATGAGTTCGAGCTGCGGACGGACGGATTGGCGGCTTTGAATAAAATCTACGGTTTGCGCTGGCAAGGGCAGCCGAAGACGATGGATCTCGGCCTTCTCTACAAGGCGATCGAGCAGCGCCAAGTAACCATGATCGCGGCCAACGCCACCGATGGGCTGCTTTCGAAGATGGACCTAAAGATCCTCAGCGACGATCTGCACGCCTTTCCGCCTTATCAAGTCTGCCTTGCGGCTCGAGAAGACTCCCTCCGCGATATCCCCGGCCTACGCGATGCTCTCGCGGAGCTGTCGGGCAAGTTCAGCAACCGCGTCATGCAGGAGCTGAATTATCAAGTGGATGGCCGGCGGCGGCCAGTGGCGGAAGTGGCGGCGGATTTCTTGAAGCAGGCCGGACTCAACTAACAACTTGCCTGCGATTTTTCCGGCGCGCCAGGCACTATCAATTGAGTTTCTGAACGGATCGGAGTCAGGCGTTGGGACCGATTGGGGCCCCGGACAAGCGCACAGCCCGCACGTGGCGTTGTGCGTCGTGAACGAGTGATCCCCGGCCTGTTAGCGCAGGCCGGTGAAATTCCCTTCCGGGCGGAAAGGAGAGGCAATGATTAACTTCTTAATCGGCGTCTCGGTCGTGATAGCTGTCACGATCACCATCCGCATTAAGCAGAACTGATCGTACTTCAAGGGTCGGAATCAACCGGCCCTTGAACCTCAACCAAAGTATACGCTAATTCCGGTCCGTTGGAAATAGCCCTGCGGTACCGGTACACTGAGAGTCACGTGCCGCGCTACCGGAGCATTCGCGATTTCGATTGGCCCCTGCTGACAATTGCGCTCGTTATCTGCGCTCTGGGGGTGCTGCAAATCTATTCGGCGACGCTGGACACTCAGCTGCACGACTCCTGGTGGAGGCAGGTTTTTTACATTCTGGCGGCGCTCGGCGCCATGTGGCTGGTGGCGGCGGTGGATTATCACACGCTGATCAGCCAAGTCCCGATTCTATACGGGCTTTCAGTGGCGGCGCTGCTGGCCACCATCGGTCTGGGCCACCGCGCGGGTGGCGCCAAACGATGGCTCTTCCATTTTCAGATCTCGGAATTGGTCAAGATAGTGATAATATTACTAGTAGCGCGGTACCTTTCGGAACTGAAACGCGACGAGATGGGTGGCCGCGACCTTCTGAAATTGGGAGGATTGGTAGGAATCCCAACGGCTCTGGTGATGGCTCAGCCGGATTTAAGTACGGCTGCAACCTATATTCCGATTCTGGTGGCGGGGGTTCTGCTCGCTGGGCTGCGATGGCAATATTTGGCGGTGATCGCGGTAGCGATAGGGTTAGCCGTGCCTGCGGCGTGGTTTGTGCTGGCGCAGGTGGGGAGGGACGTCGATTACCAGAAGTCGCGCCTGACCACGTTTCTCGATCCCACGCGCGATCCGCGCGGCCGCGGATACCAGGTAATTCAATCGCGCATTGCTGTCGGAGACGGCGGAATGTGGGGCAGGGGCGTGACGCACGGCAGTCAGACCCAGCTCCGATTTCTCCCTGCTGCCGCGACGGATTTCATCTTTGCGGCGTTCGCCGAGGAGCACGGCTTTGTCGTCGTGGTAGTGGTTCTCGGCCTATATTTCCTGTTGTTAATGCAGATCGTTCAGAACGCCCAGGCGGCGCAAGACCGCGCCGGGATGTACATTTGCATGGGCGTCGCGACCCTGTTGCTAATCCATTTGCTGGTCAACGTGGGGATGGTGGTGGGCAATATTCCCGTCTCGGGAATTCCGCTGCCGCTGATGAGCGCCGGCGGTTCGAACATGATTTCGATATTTATGTCACTGGGGCTGGTGAACAATGTCCGGCTCCGAAGGTTTATTGGTTGAGGATTTGAGCGTGCGGAGAGCGTGGATGCAAGAGAATCACATGCACGATCGCGGGAAGCACGGAGGAAGGATTTAACGCCCTCGGGCGATCCTGCGCCGGTGAAAGCGCGGGGATCCGAGGCGAGTTTCGGTTAAAGAGTTTTCGGAGCCTGCCGGCGGAGATGAGGCTCGAGGTGGGGCAGGCTTTCAGCCTGCCAGTGGTGGCGCGCTGAAGGCGTGCCCCACCTTGATGCCCATTTTGGCCCTCCGCCGGCAGGGCCCGCATCGCTAGCCGGTTTGAGTAACGACTGGCGGGAGTGTAAGCGAGCGCGTAGCGGCTCCACTCCCTGGCCAGCGGAACCGGCCACATTTCCCGGAACCGTCTCGCCAACATCCCACGCCGGATTCGGCTGCCGGAGCTCCCCAGGCAAACCCCGCTTGCATGAAGGGCAAGCGGGACGGGAGGATTAGGATGGTCAGCAAAGAGATGGTGATCGCGGCCAACCGCCATGAGACGCGGTTGGCGCTTCTGGAAGACGACCAGTTGGTGGAAGTGTATTTCCAGAGGTCGAACGAGTATTCACTCGCCGGCAGCATTCATAAAGGCCGCGTGACGCGCGTTCTGCCGGGAATGCAGAGCGCGTTTGTGGATCTCGGCCTGGAGAGGGACACGTTTCTCTATGTGTCCGATTTTCTCGAGGAGCATGAAGACATCGACCGCGTGACGGGCGAAGAGCCGAGGCCGCGGGCGGAGCGGGAGCGCCCCGAACGTCGAGCAGCCCAAACGGTCGCCGCCCCGCCGGAATCGGCGCCTCCGGCTGAAAACGGCGCGGCGCCCGCACAGGCCGCGGGCGAGGAACGCGACGAAAGAGGCGATCGACGCGGGCGGCGCTCGCGCCGTCGGCGCAACCGGGGCAGAGGTTTCCCCGAATCGAAATACGCCAGCGGTCCGGCCGCAACCGGGGAGCCGGATACAGCCGTCGAAGCTCCGAGAGAAACTGACTCCGGCGAAGGTGGCGCCGCTGAAGAGGCGCCGATCGTGCTTCCCGGAGAGTCTCTCGCGAAGTACCGCGGAGCGGAGCCCGCCGCGGAAGCAGGGCAGGCCCTGCCCGTCCCAGCCATCACGCCCAACGGCGCGGCTTCCGCGGATGTCGAATCCGATAGTCCGGTGGAGACGGAGTTCGACGAGCCTATCCACTATCCTCCCGAGAATGCCCTACCGGACGCTCCTGCGCACATTGTTGAGGAGTTGGCAACCGAAGAAACAAAGTGGCCTCGGGATAAACCCGAGCCCGCATTCCCCGAGGAACCGGCGCGCAACGAAGCGCTAGGGGCAAGTGCGCCAATTTCGGAGCCGGAGCCGCCCTTTAGCGGAGCTGAGGCGGGACCGGTGGGCTCGGCCGCGGCTGCCGCGGCGTGGCTCGATGAGGGCGAAGATTCCGAGATTCAAGCCATGGTTCTGGAGGCCGCATCCGCCCAAGAAGAAATCCTCGGCGAAGAGCTTATTGCGGCGGCGCCGGAACCGGGCGTCGATGCGGAGCCGGCCGCGTCCCCCATCCCAGAAGGCGTACCGGAAAGCGGCTCGGCGGAAGTGCGCGAACGAGGCGGGCGGTATCCGCATCGCGTCTCGCGCCGCATGCGCCGCAGAATGCGGGGGCCACGTCCCGAGGGGCAGGAACCAGGCAGAGCCGAACCGGCCGGCGCGCCGCCGGCTCGCGAATCGCAGAGCCGTCTCGAGACCACTCGTGCTGAAGAGCGCACCGTTGCCCGGCCCTCCGCCGGCCAGCAGCCGTCGATATCGGAGTTGCTCAAGGAAGGCCAGGAGATCATCGTTCAGATCGCCAAGGAGCCGCTTGGCCAAAAAGGCGCGCGCATCACGTCTCACATCGCCCTGCCCGGGCGATACGTCGTCTACATGCCGACGCTCGAGCATATGGGCGTTTCGCGTAAAATCGCGAGCGATGAAGAACGGCTGCGCCTGAAACGTGTGTTGCAGGGCCGCCGCCCGGGGCCCGTCGGCGGATTCATCACCCGAACCGCCGCTGAGGGGCGCAGCGAAGACGAAATCGCCGCCGATATGGAGTTCCTGTACAAGTTGTGGCAGGACATCCGCAACAAAGCCGAGCGCAGGCCGGCTCCCGCTCTGTTGCACCACGATCTGGACATCGTTCAGCGCGTATTGCGGGATCAGTTGACGGGCACCTTTAAGGCGATTTGGATCGACAACGAAGAAGTCTACGAAAACGTGCTCAATTTCGTGCAGCGCTTTCAGCCGGCTCTCGCGAGCAAAGTGAAGCTGTATACGCGCGAAGCTCCCATTTTCGACGCCTTCGGCATCACGGCCGAGTTGGAAAAGGCGCTGCGCCCGAAAGTATGGCTCAAGAGCGGCGGCTACATCGTCATCAACCAAACCGAGGCGTTGGTGGCTATCGACGTGAACACCGGCAAATTCGTCGGCAAGTCGAACCGCCTGGAAGACACCATCGTCAAGACCAACACGGAGGCGATCAAGGAGATCGTCCGGCAGGTGCGGCTACGCGATTTAGGCGGCATCATCGTCATCGATTTCATCGACATGGATGAGCGCAAGAACCGGCAAAAGGTGATGCAGGCGCTCGAGGACGCGATGCGCGCCGACCGCGCGCCATACAAGATTCTCCAGTTTAATGACTTCGGACTGGTGGCGATCACCCGCAAGCGGGTGAAGCAATCGCTGGAGCGGACGCTGTGCGCGCCCTGCCCGCATTGTGACGGCGCGGGCTACATCAAGAGCGTGCAAACGGTCGTGAGCGAAGTCCTCACCGAGGCGCGCAAGATGGCTTCGAGCGTGGAAGGCAAAGACGTCATGCTGCGCGTGCATCCCGATGTCGCCAAGGTGCTGAAGTCGCACCAGAACAAGTATCTGGAGGAGCTGGAGGAAACCCTCCGCCGTCCCGTCATCGTGAAGGGCGACCCGTTGTTGCACCACGAAAAATTCGACTTGGCGTGAGAACCAGTCGCCAGTCGCTAGTCGTCAGTTGTTAGCGGACTCCGTCACAACAGCCTCCTTTGAAGGGCTTTGGAGGGCGGGCGTTTAGCCCGCTGCGGCGCTTCAGCGCCGCTCCCGAACGCCGAGGCTGAAGCCTCGCGTGGGCTCAAGCCGCCTCCAAGGCGTCTTCGTTGCTGGAGTGGCCCGCAAGGGCCTTGGGCGCCTGCGTTTACACCCACTTACAGAGCCGCGACCGTGAGGGAGCGGTCAACTGACGAACTTGGGTTAGCAGCTTTACCGCGCGGAAACGCTCGCGGGCGACGATCGTCAAATGCAAGGGGATACGCACGCAAATGCAAATCTCATTCTGTAATTCCGTTCAGATGACGAAGGCCGGCCTTCTCGGGATGATACTCCTGACGAGTGGGTTGCTCAAGCTCAAGAATTCGAGGTCGCGACTATCAAGCCGACCGCGCCCGACTGGAACGGCGGCAGGTACATGCGGATGAAGAGCGCAAATCAGTTTGAAGCCAAGAATTACACGCTGAAAGTTCTTCTCTCCGCAGCGTATAACCTCTCCGCGCCAGAGATTTTGGGTGGGCCGGACTGGGTCGATTCCGATCGCTATGACATTCTCGGCAAAACTCCCGGCGACGCGCGGCCGACTCCAGACCAGCAGATGGCGATGCTTCGGAAGCTGATCGCAGACCAGTTCGACCTCGCTTTCCACCGCGAACGGAGAGAAACTTCGATTTACTCATTGACCGTCGCCAAGAACGGGCCGAAGCTGACCGAGAGCAAAGCTCCGCCCGATACCCCTGCCGAACGTCGTCCGCTGCTGCGCATTCGTTATTTCGCCGCAAGGAGGCGGATGCCCGGACGAGATGCGAGCATGGCCGAGTTGGCCACTGTGCTCCAGCGATCCATTGATCACCCGGTTGTGGATCAAACCGGCCTCTCCGGACGGTACGATTTCGACCTCGAGTTCCTGCCGGATGACACTCAGTTCAACGGCGCGTTACGCGACGTGATCAAGCCGGAGGCCGCTCGACATACCAGCCAGGAGTTCGTGACCTTCCTGCAGGAGGTGGTGGGCCATGGCAAACCCCCGCAAGAGATCCATATCGTCGTGGACAATCTTTCCGCACATAAGACCTCGAAGGTGGAGGATTTCCTGCACCCATCCCCAGGTTCGCCTCCACTTCACGCCCACCTATTCGTCCTGGTTGAATCAAGTGGAGATCTGGTTCTCACGGATTGAGCGCGAGGTGATTGCTCGCGGCGTATTCACTTCGGTTCGCGATTTGGCGCGTAAGTTGATGCGCTACATTAGGGCTTACTCCAAGACCGCGCGCCCCTTCAAGTGGAAATACTCAGAGGTCCGGCACCGGGTGAAGGCATGCTAACGAACTCACCGCGACAGGCC
>DASQJB010000191.1:0-4645 GCA_035631295.1 Bryobacteraceae bacterium
ATGGCCGCCGCGGTGGCGGTTGGAAAAGCCATTTCGGAATTGCCGCCTCTTTTCGTAGTTTCCCTCACCAGCGCGAGTTTTCTAGGGGTCGCGATTGCCCTGTGGTTCAAGCCCGCCGAAAAATCCGAGAAGAAAAGGGAAACCGCCGCTTCCAAAGCCGCCATGGTTTCCTTCGCCGCCATCTTCTTTTCGGAGTGGGGAGACGCAGGGCAGATCACGGCAGCCGCTATGGCCGCCCGGTTCGGCGCGCCAATTGTCGTATGGATGGGCGCCGTCGCCGCCATGGTCACCAAGGGTGCGCTCGCAGCTTCGGTGGGCGCTGGAGTGCGGCAATGGATCGCGGCCAACGTTCCGCCTCGCGTGGTGCGCTACGCGGGCGTGAGCCTGCTTCTTCTGTTGGGTGTACTCTCGGTGGTGGAGACCCTGACGGAAGGACACGCTTGACGACTTCCGCGGATCAGCGCACTGCCGCCATCGGATTTATTGTCTGCCTCGGAGTGGTCAGTCTGTTCGCCGACATGACCTACGAGGGCGCGCACAGCATTATCGGGCCGTTCCTGCAAGGGCTGGGCGCTACCGCTTTCCAAGTGGCTTTAGTCGCGGGCGTGGGCGAAATGCTCGGCGCCGGCCTACGGTTCTTCTCCGGCCAACTCGCCGATCGCACCCATGCTTATTGGAGCATCACTTTCCTTGGATATGCCTTGAACGTCGTCGCTGTCCCCGCACTGGCCTTTGCCGGAAATTGGCAAATCGCCGCCGTCCTTGTGATCGCCGAGCGCACGGGAAAGGCGCTGCGTGGGCCGGCGCGCGACGTGCTTCTCTCCGGCGCCACGGAGGAAGTGGGGCACGGCTGGGGTTTCGGCTTGCATTCGATGATGGATCAGATCGGCGCAGTGATCGGTCCGCTGTTGATGGTCGCAGCGGTTGCGCGGTCGCATTCCTTCGGGCCGGCCTTTCTTTGGCTCGTTGTTCCTGCGCTGGCAACCTTGGTAGCTTTGACCACGGCACGTCTCCTTCACCCCTCTCGCGGCGTCGCCGCCGCCGAATCCAGCACGGCGCAGGTACTTCCGCGCGTCTTCTGGATTTATGTGGCGGCCGCGGGTCTGCTGGCGTTCGGGACCATGGATTTTCCTTTTCTGGCTTACCATTTCCAAAGCGCCCGGGTGGCAACTGCGATCCAGATTCCGCTGCTCTATTCCGGAGCGATGGCCGTGAATGGCCTGACGGCGCTGCTGTTCGGAAGGATGTTCGACCGCTACGGCCTTACGGCGCTCGCCTTTGGTATTCTCATTTCTCTGTTCGCGCTGCCGCTGGGATTTCTGGGCGGTCTCACGGCCGCGATCACCGCGGTGGCCCTTTGGGCCACAGGATTGGGCGTGGCGGACGCTTGTCTGCGCGCTGGCATTGCGCGCGTGGTCTCGATGAACAAACGCGGCTCGGCTTTCGGGATCTTCAATGGGGTTTATGGAGTCATGTGGTTCCTCGGCAGCCTCTCCATGGGCCTGCTTTACTCTCAAAGATTGACCGCCATGGTGGCGCTGGGAATGGGCGCTCAGCTCTTGGCGGCGCTAGTGTTTTTCCGGCTTCGCACGAAGTTGTGATGCTCACACAACGTGGGGCCTGGCTTTCAGCCTGCAGCCGCGCTTCCGCGCGGCTCGGCCCCTAGTTATCGTCGTCGTTGGCTGTTTGGCCGGCGCCCGAGCCTTCGGGCGCGCCGCGAGGATCCGGTTTGATCGTCACCGGTTGAGTATATGTTTGGCCAGCGACAGTCAAACGCAGCGTATATTGGCCCGCCGTGAGACCTGCGATCGCGCCGCGCCCCTGCCCGCGGCCTGCGGCGACTGGGCTCGAAGAGCACGCGTCCTTCGGAGCCGCCGCTCCTCCGCGCCCTCCTCCGCCGCCGCGTCCCGCGGGCGCGCCGATCGCGAAACGATGCATTCCCGCAACAGCCGATGGCGGGGGCGGCGGCTCCAGCCAGTATGCCTGGACATTGATCGTCGCGGTGTCAACCGGGCGCACCGGAGTATTGCTCGCCGAGCAGGCGCGCACCGCTCCCGCGTTGTCCAGCACCTCGAGCTTTAAAGGCGCGGAGGCCGCGGTTTTGAGCCAGTAATAAGCCACGATGCCCGCGGGTGGGTTCGCCCCCTGAGGTTCTTCGTGCGGAAGCGGAGTGCCGTTCATGCCGCCTTGCCGGATCGCCAGCGTCTCACCAGGCTGAAAGAGATACGCATCGGAGGAAACGATCCGCTCGCCTCCGGCCGCGATCTGTCGCAAAGCGCTCATCTGATCCATGACCCAGAACCCGCGGCCATGCGTGGCGATCGCCAGATCGTCGCCATGCACCACGATGTCGCGAACCGAGGTGACGGGCATGTTGTTCTGGAGCGGCTGCCATTGTTCGCCATCATTGAAGGACACATACACGCGCAGCTCTGTGGCCGCATAGAGCAAGCCTTTGGCCTGCGAATCCTCCTTGATGGAGTTCACGTAAGCTCCATCAGGGATGCCGGAAACAGCGCTTTGCCACGTCTTGCCGCCGTCATGCGTGCGATAAATGTAAGGCTTCATGTCGCCGAGCCAGTGGCGGTCAACGGAAGCATAAGCTGTCCCCGCGTCGAAATGGCCGGCCTCCACCTGAGTGACCTTGCTCCACGGCATCATCGCGGGCGGGGTCACATCGTTCCACGTCTTTCCATCGTCCGGCGTGACGTAGATCAAGCCATCGTCCGTGCCAACCCACACCGTGGCCGCCCGGAGCGGCGACGGACTGATGGTGTAGACCACTCCAAAACGATCCTTCATCGGCTGATCGATGTTTTTCGCGGTAATCGGATCCAGAGTCGAGGGCATGGGAGGATTCACCCTGGCGAGATCGGGGCTGATCTTTTCCCACGTCCGGCCGCGGTCGCGAGAGCGGAATACGAATTGATTCGAATAATAGAGCGCTTCATCGGCCGGCGAAAAGACCTCCGGCGCGGTCCATTCCCGGCGATTGGGATCTTTAGGATCGACCTCCGGCAGCTCTCCCGACGGCAGCGCGATGTTCAGCGCCTGATCGCAACGGCCCGCGCCGCCGCCGTAGAGAATGTTCCCGTCCTTGGGGTCGGGGACCACGGTATTGCTTTCGCCGGCAAGACAGGTAGGCTCCCAGTTTCGAAACGACAGGACTCCCTGCCGCGACCAGGTCCCGACGCCGACGCCGCCGCTGTCCTGCTGCGCGCCGTAGAGCCAGTACGGGAAACGGTTGTCGGCGGCGACGTGGTAAATCTGCGCGGTCGGCTGGTTGTACCACGTGCTCCAGGTCTTGGCGCCGTCGACGCTCACGACTGTGCCTTGATCGCTGCTGAGCACCATGCGATTTCCATCTTTCGGATTGATCCACATCTGGTGGTAATCGTCGCCGCCGGGAGCTCCTTTCACGGGAACCCAGGTTTTGCCGCCGTCGGTTGTCATGTAGGTCGCGGTGTTGCACACGTACGCCCGGTCCGGATTGATGGGATCGACTGCTATCTGAGCGAAATACCAGCCGCGTCCCCAAAGCCGGTTTTCGTTGTTCACCAGTTTCCAGGTGGCCCCGGCATCGTTTGAAACATAGATTCCGCCGGCCGGCTTAGCCGCCGGGGCCGGCGTTTCTCCACCAGTGCGAGGGGCGGCGATCGCCGCGCCGACGTCGTCTACCACGGCCCAAACACGGTTCGGATTGCTGGGCGCGATGGCGATACCGATCCTCCCTACAAAAGGATCGCTAGGGAACCCGCCGCTAAGCTGCTTCCAGGCGTCGCCGCCGTCGGTGGACTTATAGAGTCCACTACCGGGGAGATAGGCAGGCGCATATACTTCCCATGGCGGCCGCCGCGTGGCCCAGAGGGACGCGTAAAGGATGCGCGGGTTCTTCGGATCAATCGCGAGATCGACGGCGCCGACTGTGTCTTCACCGCCGGTTTTTACCAGGATCTTCTTCCAGCTCGCGCCGCCGTCGATGGAGCGGTAAACGCCCCGATCCGGGCTCGGCGCGTAAATATCGCCCAGCGCAGCCACGTACACCCGATTCGCGTTCGTAGGGTCGACCACGACTCGCCCGATGCGGCGCGTTAGCCCGAGACCGATATGGGTCCAGGTCTTGCCCGCATCCATCGACTTATACATGCCGATGCCGTAAGAATGCTGGGTCCGTATGTCGGATTCGCCCGTGCCCACGTAAACGATATTGGAGTTCGAAGGGGCCACCGCGATGGCTCCAATGGAGCCTATGGGAATGCCCTGGTCGGAGACTGGATACCATGTACGACCTGCGTTCTCGGTTTTCCAAACCCCGCCGCCGACCGAGCCCATATAAAAGGTGTTAGGTTGGCTTGCATGTCCGGCGACAGCGAACGAGCGTCCGCCACGCATAGGACCAACATCTCGCCATTGGAGACCGGAGAGAAGAATATCCGGAAATTGGCCTGCACAGAAGACGCAAGCCAACGATAAAAACGGCGCCCAGAGAATACGTGGACTCATCGCGAATGCTCCAGGGAGCGGCGACGTGGCGCTGAGATTAACGAGTTCATGAATGCTACCATGTTAAAACCATTGCTCGGGTGGGGACCGGAGTCCGTGGTACACTCGTTTACGGCACACCGTGCTGACCCGCCTGGGGAAC
>DASQJB010000192.1:0-2118 GCA_035631295.1 Bryobacteraceae bacterium
TCCGATCTCCAGCAGAAAGATCTCGGACGGCAATTGGTTTCTCGCTTCCAAGTTGCGCATCCGGTTCCAGAATTCTTCGGCGCTGTCGGCGATGGCTTGCGGCTGATGGCCGTCGGATTGGCCCCCCGGTAGCGATTGCTCGTAGCGCTTGCCCGTCGCGTCTTGCCAATCTTTCAGCTTGTTCCAATACAGCTTGTTGAATTCCCAAACCACGCTGGAGCGCATGGATTGAAAGCCTTCCAGGGGCAAGCGGTCGACCGGCTCCGTTCCCGGGTTGGCTCGCGCCTTCGCGCGCGCAAAGGCGTTCAGCATTTCCACCCGAAGGCAACCCGGCTGGACCTGCCGAGTGTCGATGTGAATATCCATGATCGGCGCCGGCTCGCCTTGCGCGTTATAGCCTTCCGTGGCGATCACGACGTCCCGGAAATTCTGCTTGTACTGAATCCAGTCCAGCTCAATCTGGAGCCGCGCAAACTGCTCCTTGCCGATGTGGCCTTCTTCCAACAGCGAATAGATGGTTGCGACAACGTCCTGCGCGGCGCTGGCCGCCACCTTTTCTTGAAGGTGATTCAGTTTAAGGATCATGGTTTGAAGCGCGGCAATGCGGTAAGGTCTGGAGCGATTTCTCCCCTCAGCGCACAACGCATCCGCTGTGCGCAGGACCTAACGGATTTTCCAGCATAGCGCGTTTCCTGGAGAACGCCGAATCAGGCGAACAGATGGGCTCCATTTCGTACGATGAAACCCACACACGGCGCTACAAGCTCAAAAGCTCCCGCAGGCTACGCTCCGGCCGCCGCGCAAGGTCGCCACGGGCTAAGACCGCTTGAAGATCTTTATCGACCGCTTCTATTTGCTGGAGTCCGAAGGCAATTACAAGCGCGTCTTTCTCCGCAATGAGCGGCCGTTGCTCCACCGTTCGCTGAATGCACTGGAGGCGCAGCTCGATCCGCGATGTTCTTCCGCGCCGGCCGCAACGCCATCCTGAGCCTAAAATGGATCGAGAGAGTGGACCTCGCTGCGTCAGGCGGCATAGTGGATGACTCCTGACGAATTTAGCCATTTCGCGTTCGTGCCTGTCGCGACAGCAGGGAGCGGTTGTGCCGGTTAGCAAATGAGAGCGTCCGCTCTGAAGAAGTTCTCCCCGCGATGAAATCCGAACAATGCCGCCGCGACATTTTCTGGGAAAGTCGCGATCGCGGCGTCATATTTCTGGACCTCTTCGTTGTACTTCTGCCTGGCGGCAAAGACGCGGTTTTCGGCGTCCCGAAGCGAAGCCTGAAGGCGTGGGAAAGCCGGATCCGATTTCAACTCTGGATGAACTTCCTGCAACAGCAGTCATCGCGCGAGCGCGATTCGAAGCGTCGCATCCGCCGCCGTGATTTCTGCGGCGGGCGCGCGGCCAGCATAGTGGCCCGAGCCGAGGCCATCTTCTCAAACACAGACTGTTCCTAGCCCGCATATGTCCGAGTCATCGCCACGATCTGCGCGATGACGCCATCCCGCGCGCGCGAGGCCACAACGAATTGGGAATACGCGCCGTCGATGGCCCGGCGGCCCCTCGCCAATTCATGACGGCCGGCGAGCAACAATGCGCCGGCAAGCGCCGCACTCGCTCCCAAAGCGGCTGCCAGCGATAAACGGGACTTCATCGGCGATACTATAACCGATCGGCCAATGATGCTCAAAATCATGGCGTCGCGGCACGCGGCGTTCTATAGTCCGCTCCTCGCCGCGGTCGCCGCCGGATTCCTCGAGGAAGAGGGTCTCGATGCGGCTTACAGCGTTCTTGGTCCCGGCCAGCGCTCCCATCCTTTGATTCGCGATGGCGCGGTGGACGTGATGCAGTCCGCGGTCTCTTCTAATTGGAAGCCCATGGAGCGGGGCGAATCGCCGCTGGCTGTTCACTTTGCGCAAATTAACCGGCGCGACGGATTCTTTCTCTGTGCCCGCGTTCCCGATCCATCGTTCGAATGGACCAGGCTCGAAGGAAGCGCGGTGATCGCCGACCACGGCGCGCAGCCTATGGCAATGCTGCGCTATGCCGCTCGATGCCATGGCGTGGACTGGAGCCGCGTTCGGGTCATCGATGCTGGCGCGCCGGAGCAAATGGCCGCG
>DASQJB010000193.1:0-10537 GCA_035631295.1 Bryobacteraceae bacterium
TTTCGTCTTTCTTCAACACAAATCCGGCGCCGCGAACCGTATGCAGCAGTTTCGCGCTGAAGCCTTCCTCCAATTTGCGGCGCAACCGGAACATGTGGACATCGATCACATTATCCATGGGCGTGTGCCGCGACGTTTCCTTCCAGACCTCGCGCGCCAATGTTTCTCGCGATACCACGCGCCCTTGATTCCTTAGGAGGCATTCAAGCAACTCGAACTCGCGGGCCGTTAAATCCAGCGTTTGTGGGCCCCTCTTTACGGTTCTCGTTGTCAGGTCCATCCGGAGATCGTCGAGCGCCAAATGGAGCGTTGGTTCGGATTGTCCGCGTCGCAGGAGCGCGCGGATGCGGGCGGAAAGCTCGGAGAAGGAAAACGGCTTCACCAGATAATCGTCGGCGCCGGCATCGAGCCCGCGCACGCGATCTTCCACCGCGTCCCTCGCGGTCAGAAGCAGAACCGGAATCCGCAGCCCGTTCCTCCGCATCGTCGAAAGCACTTCCAGTCCGGTCCGGCCCGGCAGCATGATGTCGAGCACCATCAAGTCGAACGGCTCGGAATTGACGCGGAAAAATCCTTCTTCGCCGGTGTGGGCCACTTCGACAGCGTACGATTCCGCTTCCAGGCCTTCTTCTAAAGCCTGCGCTACTTTCCGTTCGTCTTCAACAACCAGAATTCGCAATTGCGCCTGAACACATTGTCGCCGAAACTGCCAGCGGCTGTTGGCGCAAAGCCCAACCGCTGGGCGCGTCCGGTATCCTGAAGGAGAAAGCCCGTGCATCATCTCCTTCAGGTATTAGAGGGCAACGGGACGCAGACTGCCCGGCTGGACCGCGCCGCCCTCGATTTAGCAGCCATTCATTTCCCGGATCTTCAGCCGGAGCCATGTCTGGAGCAATTAAACGAACTAGCTTCGCGCCTGGGCGACCGCCTGCGCAATTTCAACGACGGCCGCGATTTTGTCGAGACCGCGCAACGTTTCCTTTTCGGCGAACTGGGTTTTCATGGCTTCGAGGGCGATGAGGACGTATTCTTCGATCCGCGCAACAGTTGCCTCAACCAAGTGTTGGAGCGGCGCACCGGCCTGCCTATTGCGCTATCGGTGCTCTATATGGAGATCGCCCGCCGACTGCAGATGCCCGTTTTCGGCATCGGCTTGCCGCGGCGGTTCGTGATTCAGTTCGACGACGGCAATTACTCCACCTTCATCGATCCGTTTAGCGGCGGCCGGCCGATCACGCCGCGAGAGTGCTTTCGGCTTGCCGAAGCGCCGGTGGCCGACCCATCGTTGCTCCGGCGCGTGAACCCAAAGCAGATCATGATGCGGATGGTGCAGAACCTGCACAAAGCCTACGTTCGCGCGCGCGATTTTCCGCGGGCCGTGACCACGCTCGATCTGATGATCGCAGGCGCGCCGGAAACCGCGCCATGGTACAAGCACCGCGGCGTGCTCTCCATGGCCGCCGGGCGCTGGCAATCTGCGCAGCGCGACTTTCAGAAATATCTTGGAATGCAGCCGGACGCTCACGACCGCGACGAAGTGACGGAGAATCTTCGCGCGATCCAGCGCCGCATCGCCATGGTCAACTGAAATGGACTCGCCCGCGAAACGCGCTGCTCGCGCCGCAGCGATTCTCGTGGGCGGCATCGCGGCCGCCAAGCTCCTGATCCATCTCTACGCGGGCCGCCACTACGGTTATTTCGTAGACGAGCTGTATTACCTCGCTTGCAGCGATCATCTCGATTGGGGCTATGTGGATCAACCTCCGCTGATCGCCCTGATTACGAAGGGCGTCCGGCTGACGCTGGGAGATTCGCTGCCTGCGATCCGGTTCCTGCCCGCCGTGGCCGGCGCCGCGATGGTGTGGCTGACAGGTCTTCTGGCGCGAGAGTTGGGCGGAGGGCGATTTGCGCAAGCGCTCGCCCCTCTGTGCGCGCTTCTGGCGCCGGGACTTTTGGCGTTGGACGGTTTCCTTTCGATGAACGCGTTTGAGCCCCTCATCTGGACTGCCTGCGCATGGCTACTGGTCCGCATCGTGAACACGGGCGATCAGAAGCTGTGGATCTGGATAGGTGCGCTGGCCGGGTTGGGTTTGGAGAACAAGCATTCCATGCTCATTTTCGGCGCGGGAATGGTACTTGGCGTTTTACTCACGCAGGAGCGCCGGCGACTCCGCGAGCCTTGGATTTGGATCGCCGGCGCGACCGCTTTAGTTCTGTTTCTGCCGAACTTGATTTGGAACATCCGGCATCATTTCCCGTTTCTCGAATTACAAGCCAACATCCGGCGCAGCGGCCGGAACGTGGACTTGGGACCCGTCGCATTCTTCGGCCAGGAGATTCTGGCGATGTCGCCGTTTGCTCTCCCTGTTTGGCTCGGCGGCTTGTGGTTTTTCTTTTCAGGAAAGGGAAAGGCGCACCGCGCGCTCGGATGGGCCTGGCTGTTCACGGCGGCAGTAATTGCGATCCTGAATCCGCGCGTTTACTACCTGTTTCCGGCGTTCGCGATTCTGTTCGCTGCTGGCGGGGTGCAGTTTGAGACGTGGGTCCAGCGCCCCGCGTTGCGATTCGCCTACGCCGGACTGATCGCGGTAACGGGCGCGATTCTTGCGCCGTTTTCCATCCCGCTGCTCCCCGTCGAAACCTATATTCGCTATGCCAAGGCTCTGCACATGCAGCAGCCCGCCATCGAGAATCACCAGCTAGGACCGTTGCCGCAGATCTTTGCCGACCAGTTCGGATGGGAGGAGATGGCGGCTGCCGTCGCGCGAGTCTACAACAATTTGCCTCCCGAGGTCCGCGCCAAGACCGCGATTTTCGGTCAGAATTACGGCCAGGCTGGCGCCATCGATCTGTTCGGGCCCAAGTACGGTCTTCCCAGAGCCATCAGCGGACATCAGAATTACTTCTTCTGGGGACCTCGGGATT
The DNA here is from genome assembly GCA_035631295.1 of Bryobacteraceae bacterium. Classification (GTDB taxonomy): domain Bacteria; phylum Acidobacteriota; class Terriglobia; order Bryobacterales; family Bryobacteraceae; genus Palsa-187. The sequence goes on from DASQJB010000193.1 coordinate 2,926, forward strand.
ACACCGGCGAAAGCGTGATCATCCTCGACGATCGCCCCGAGCGGCTGGCCCAGTTGTTCGACCATTTCGAAAAAGTAGGGCGCGTGGAACATCCTTATTCCATGCCCTACCAACATTTCGATGTGTTCTACTGCCGCGGGCTTAGAGGTTCGCTGCAGGAACTGTGGCCGCAGATTAAGAAATGGAACTGATTTCGTACTTGCTCAGCACGTCTTCCCATCGTCCGCGCGCTTTCAGCAACAACTCGCAAATCTCGCGCACTGCTCCGCGGCCTCCGGATGCGGCTGTGACGTAATGGGCGACCCGTTTCACCTCGGGCCGCGCGTTGGCCGTGGCGATGGCGAGGCCGACCCGCCGCATCACTATGGCATCGGTAAGATCGTCGCCCATGTAGGCGATCTCATCGAGAGTAATTCCGCTTGCTGCGCGAATTTCTTCCAGAATCGGAATCTTCTCAATGTGTCCCTGATAGACATAACGCATGCCGACTTGATGGGCGCGCTCTTCGGTGGCGGGTGAGACGCGGCCGCTGATGACCCCGGTCTCGATCCCATGCCACGAAAGCCACTGAAGCGCGATGCCATCCTGCGAATCGAACGCCTTGGTCTCGAGCACCTTGCCATCGGGCTGCGGCAAGTAGATCAGGCGGCCGTCGGTCAGCACTCCGTCCACATCCATCAGCAAAAGGCGCACGCGCGCCGCGCGCTTCAAGATTTCGGGATCCATGTTTATTTTGAGTTGACCTCAGAAGGCAGGCGATCGCGATATTGGCTCCAGCCATCCACTAGCTTCCGCACCACCACGTGTCCAACACGCCACGCGGATTCAAGCGCCGCCGTCAAACCGGGCAGCGTTCCAGGGCCCTCGCTCCGCATTCTTGCGAATTCCGTTGCGGCGTCGCGGCCTGGCGGCGGCTGATCGAAGTTGGAAGCTGTGCGGAGAACCAACACGCGATTTAAATCCGCGCGGCCCGCCTTCGCGAGAAACGTGAGCGATTGCAGGATGCCCGCATCCTCCATCGCGGTCATGACGAATGTGCCTTTGCCTTCGGTGTGATAACGCACCCAATCACCGGCCCATTGATTCATCAAATGGCCGTACCAGAACGTGGAGGCGGAAAGATCGTCTCCTTTCAAAACGAAGGGTGGACGTTGAGCCGCGCGAGAATCGTAAGTAGCTCGGGCCGCCCGCATGGCCGCGGAATCCTCCAGCGTGACGTTCCTGGTCGATTCGAACGCCCACTCGACGAGCTTGGAATTCAGGCGGAACGCTTCGCCTCGGTCCTGCCGGGGTTGCTGATATGGAGAGCTACGTCCGAATGGGATATAGCCGCTTTTCCAGTCCGGTGGAATTTCGCGCGCATCGATTTCGTAAGCCAAGTCCCCGTCGACCACCCACTCGGCCCAGGCTGCCGATCCCAGGGACGCGCGTTGGGGATCCGCGCCCGCGATGCCGGCCACCAGCCAATACGATTTTCGTAGATCGAAGCGCGGATCCAAGCCGAGAGCCATCACGCTGGCCGCGGCGCGCGCCGCGCCATAACCCGTGAGCGCGCCCAGCACGCCCTCGCGATTCATTCGAAGATCGTGAAAGCCGGCCGGAAGGGGAAAGACGCGATCGAGCTTGTCGCGTTCCACCCAGAATTGAAATTCACCAGGCTCGTCGCCGGTATCGGCCCCGCGCTCGAACATCGCGAGCACGACGACCTTGACGGGCATGGGAGCATCGGCCGCGCGCGCAGCCAAGGCCAAAAATGCGACAAACACCCATCGCCGCAGCATCGCGCCTACTCGATAACGCGGTCCAGCAGCACGGAGAACTGGCGCGATTTCTCGCTGACGCGTGCCTTTAGGGCGGAGAGCTCACGCTCCATCGTGCGAAGGCGGTCGGCCAGATGCAAACTGGCCAGCACGGCCACACGGGTAGCGTCCACGTTTCCGGCCCGCGACGCGATGGAGATCATGATCTCATCTACCTCGCGCGCAAGCGCTTCAATTTCGCTTGCTTCTTCGGCGGCGCTGACGGTGTACTGCTGATGAAAGATGGTGACGCGAACTGTTTTTGGTCCGGCCGGGCCATCCATCACGGCAGCTCCTTCAGAGCAGCTCCATTTGCCCGAGCAGTTTCTCGATGCGGCTGCGAACCTGCTTGCGCTCGCTGCGAAGAACCTCGAGCTCCTCGCGAAGCTTCTGCGATTCGACAACAGCTTCGCGGGCGGTTTTCTTAGCCGAATCCCGCTCCGCCACCGCGGCGTCGCGCTCTTGGCGAAGCGAAGCCATTAACTCCACGGCGCGGCGGATCCGATCTTCCAGGCTTGCCAGCGCGTCGTCTTCCGGCAAGGGCAACAGGGAGGGTGCGGCGGCTTCCATGTCAGCTCCTCGCGGGTTCCTGCTCGATCGCCGCCTTCGCCTGGGTGACCAGCGCGCTAAAGGCTGCGGAATCGTTCAGGGCGATATCGGCCAAGGTCTTCCGGTTCAGCTCGATGCCGGATTTCTTCAGCCCGTCCATGAACCGGCTATAGGAAATGCCGACGGCCCGGCAGGCGGCGCCGATACGCACGATCCACAGCGAACGGAAATCGCGCTTCTTCAGCCGGCGGCCCACGTAGCCGTACCGCAGCGACTTCTCCACCGCTTCTTGCGCGGCGCGATGCAGTTTGCTCTTGGTGAGGAAAAATCCCTTGGCTAGGGTCAGGGTTTTGCGCCGGCTGGCCCGGCGCTTGGTTCCACGCTTTACTCTCGGCACGTTTTCTCTCCTTCTGCAGTTTTTATAAGAGGCGGATCAGGCACGTGCGGCGCGCTGTCCACCAGCTGTGGAGCAGGCTCTCTGGTTTGAGGATCCGCTCCGGGTAGCCTGCGGCGGGCTTCAGCCCGCCTTTTCAATAAGGAAGCATGCGCTGAATTTCAGGGCTGTTGGCGTCGTCCGCCACTGTCCCCTGGCCCAGCCGCCGCTTCCGGGAACGCGCCTTCGACGTCAAAATATGACGCGCGAAGGCGTGCCGGCGCTTTATTTTGCCGGTGCCGGTCTTCTTAAACCGCTTGGCGGCGCCCTTGTGTGTCTTTAACTTCGGCATTGTTTTGGGGAACTTTCCGCTTTGGGAAATCTTTTCTAAGATAGCATAGCGTTGAAGACGCGCGCCTAACCTACTACCGCGATCCGCCGCATCGCCGCCGCGCGCCCCGTCACCTCATCCGCTTCCACCACCACCCCATGCAGCTCGGCTCCATGCCGCGCCGCCTCCATGCGGATCGGCAACTGTGTCAGAAACCGCCGCAATATGATGTCCTTATCCACGCCGATTACGGAATTATAGGGACCCGTCATCCCCACGTCTGTCTGGTAAGCCGTACCGTTGGGAAGAACGCGCGTGTCGGCTGTGGCGATGTGCGTGTGCGTGCCGATCATCGCCGTCACCCGGCCGTCCAAGTACCACCCCATGGCCATTTTTTCGCTTGTCAGCTCCGCGTGGAAATCGACGAAGCGAACTTTCACGTCCTCCGGCAGCGCCGCCAGTAAGGCATCGGCCTTGCGAAATGGGCACTCCGTATGCGGCATATAGACCCGCCCCTGCAGATTCAGAATCGCGCAGGGAACGCCGTTGCGCGCCTGCACCACGATGACCCCGCATCCCGGCAATTCCTCCGCGTAATTCGCCGGCCGGAGAAGGCGCGGCTGCCGCGGCATATAGTCGTAGATCTCTTTCTTGTCCCAGACGTGGTTGCCGCTCGTGAGGACGTCGATTCCATAGCCGAACAGCTCGTCAGCCAAAGGCGGAGTAATACCGAATCCTCCGGCGGCGTTTTCCCCGTTCGCGACGATCAAATGAATGTTTTCTGCGGCGACGATTTCGCGCAGATGGCGACCCACCATGGCGCGTCCGGGCGAAGCGAAAATATCCCCGATAAAGAGAAGATTGGTCAAAAGCACGTATGGCGGAACAGGAGCGCACCACCACGCCGTCCTAGCTTCCGTCATTTGACCCCGAACTCAGCAGGGTGGAGTCCTCCGCGCGCCTTCAGGCTTCTCCTTGGCGGTACACCGCCGGAGCTTGCACACCGGCGCGTAATCGAGCCGGACCCCATGACATTGACTGTTGGATCAATTTTTGGAAGCCGCTCACGAACGCGGCAGGAACGCTCCCTGAAATATCGTAACAGAAACCCCCTTCCTGGCGGTCGCGGCTCGCTAAGTCCTTGGGGGAAAGGCTACAATGGAACTCAAGCACAAGCCGGCGCGTCCAATTGGCTTCCCGCGTGTCTCGGATTCAAGGGTTTTGAAATACATGTTCCAAATGAAGGTTTTTTCAGCGCTGGCGCTCTGTCTGCCCCTGGCGGCGCAAACCTATACTGTCACTACCGTTGCGGGAGGCGCGCCGGCGCCGGCCATCGCCGCAGGCGCGAGCCTGGCGCTGGGCGGGCTGGGCAGGGTGGGAGTGAATCCCGCGGGCAACATTTATTTCACCGCTCTGAATTCGGTCTATAGCCTTTCTCCCAGCGGCACGGTGACTCGCATCGCGGGCAACGGGCGCGCGGGATTCTCCGGCGATGGAGGCCCCGCCCTGAGCGCGCAATTGAATTCTCCACAGGGCGTGGTGCTCGACACGCAAGGCAACATCTACATCTCAGACACCGGAAACAATCGCATCCGCGTGGTCTCGAACGGCGTCATTTCGACCTTCGCCGGAAATGGAAAACCCGGCAACGGCGGCGATTACGGCGATCCCACTCAAGCTCAGCTCCACATTCCCCTGGGCCTGGCGGTGGACACAGCGGGCAATCTCTATATCGTCGATTCCGCCAATAACGCGATCCGGCAGGTGTCGGGCGGCATCATCTATCCGTTCGCGGGAAATTACATCCAGGGCTTTTCTCATGAGGGAGGACCCGCCATCGACGCCGCGCTGAGCGTGCCCAGCGATATCGCCTTCGATACGTCGGGCAACCTCTATATCGCCGACACCGGCAACGCACGCATCCGCAAGGTGGATACTTCGGGGAACATTACTACAGTGGTCGGCGGAGGCACTGCCTATACCGAAGGCGGCTTGGCCACGGCTACCGTGCTTGCCGGACCTACCGGAGTCGGCATCGACTCCGGCGGCAACATCTTCATTGCGGATCGCGACGGCAACCACATCTACAAGGTCGCCGCTTCCACTCAGAAGATCACCACCGTCGCGGGCAATGCCGGCTATGGTTTCACGGGCGACGGAAGCACCGCCGCCAACGCGCAGTTGAATTCGCCCACTAGTATCCAAGTGGATCCCACCGGCGACCTTTTCTTCGTCGATTTGCGTAACTCACGCGTGCGCGAGATCAACTCTTCTGGCAACATCACGACGGTAGCGGGCAACGGCCTGGTGACTTATTCCGGAGACGGTGGAGCTGCGCAGAATGCTCTGATGAGCGCACCTTCGGGAGTGGCCGTGGGACCGGGCGGAGCGGTGTATCTTTCCGACACGAACAATCAGCGCATCCGCATGATCGCGGGCGATGGAACCATCTCCACCGTGGCAGGAAATGGAACGCCCGGCTTCGCGGGCGATGGCTCCGCGGGCACAAGCGCGCAGGTGAATTTCCCAAGCGGCCTCGCCGCAGATCCGTCCGGCAACCTCTACATCTCCGACACCGGGAATCAAAGAGTGCGCAAGCTCTCCGGCGGCTCTATCACCACCGTCGCCGGGAATGGCACGGCGGGCTATGGCGGCGATGGCGGCGCCGCTGTTAGCGCCCAGATCAATTCTCCCGCGGGGCTGGCGGTCGACAGTTCCGGCAATCTTTATATCGCGGATTTCAGCAATCACGCGGTTCGGAAAGTAACGTCCGGCGGCACAATCACTACAATCGCCGGGACGGGCGTGGCCGGCTACGCAGGGGACGGCAGCCCCGCGGCGCAAGCACAATTGAACGGACCCGCCGGTCTGGCGCTGGATTCCAGCGGGAATCTGTACATCGCCGACTCCGGCAATCACGTGGTTCGGAGAATTTCTCCGGGAGGAACCATCACCACCATCGCCGGAAACGGAATCAGCGCAACTTCGGGCGATGGAGGCTTGGCCACCGCCGCGTCGCTCGCCGTGCCCACCGCGCTCGCCACCGACGCGCAGGGCAATCTTTACATCGCCGACACGAGTGCAAACCGCGTTCGCCTGGTGACCTTGGGCGGCCTGATCGTGTCGATCGCTGGAACGGGCGCGGCGGGTTATTCCGGCGACAACGGCCCCGCGCTCAGCGCGCAGTTCAACGGCCTCTCCGGCATCTCGCTCGATTCCTCGGGCAATATCTACATCGCCGATCGCGCCAATAACGCCGTTCGGCTCCTGCAATTGGTCTCGGCCGTGCCTTCGGCGGGCGCTGTCACCAATGGCGCGAGCAATCTCTCAGGTCCCATCGCGCCAGGCGAAACCCTGGCCATTTACGGCAGTGGCCTCGGGCCGGCTCAGTTGACCTTGTATCTGCCCGATAGCAACGGCAATATTCCGACCCAAACAGGCGGAACCACGGTTTACGTGAACGGCGTACCCGCCCCGGTGATGTATTCATGGAGCAACCAGGTGGGCGTTGTCGTCCCCTACGAAGTGACGCCTGGAAATGCCGGCATTACCGTGCAGTATGGCGGACAGATTTCCTTGCAGCTTCCGGTAACCATCGCCGCGACCTCGCCGGGAATATTTACTGCGGACAGTTCGGGCAAGGGGCAAGCGGTAGCCATCAATGAAGCCGACGGGTCGCTGAACACCACGTCGAGTCCGGTTGCGCAGGGCGGTGTGGTTCACCTCTACGCCACGGGCTACGGTTTGGTGACTCCCGTGGTTCCCGATGGCGCGCCCAATAACCCGGGATTCGGATCCCCTCTGCTCCCGGTGACCGCTACCGTGAACGGACAATCGGCCGTCGTTCAGCGTGCTGGCGGCGACTATGGTCTCCCTGCGGGAACCATCCGCGTCGATGTCCGCGTTCCGGCGGGCGTCAGCGGCATCGCCGTACCGGTGGCGATCTCCATTGGCGGAGTAACCAGCCAGCCCGGCGTCACGATTGTGGTGGCCTCATCAGGAAGCCAGGCCCACACGGCCGACATAAGTCCGAGGCGGGAGAGAGTGCGTGCCGCTGAAGGTCGATAGGAAATTATGCGCAGCTTTCACAACCGCTCCCTTGCGGTCGCGGCTCGGAATGGGCGCTTGCATTCACAGCCAGTTACAGAGCCGCGACCGTGAGGGAGCGGTCAACTGACGACCGATTGGGACGTTCGCTATACGGCGCGTAGTTCTACCTGTTTGTAGATGGCGCGCGTCTGTTGCAGCGTCGGAAACTTGATCCCCGGCAACGCCGCTGTCGCCGTGCCCGCCGCGACGCCCCAGCGGAGACTCTCGGCGAAGCTCTTACCTTTTTCCATGCTCCAAACGAAGGCAGCGGCCAGCGCGTCTCCGGCGCCAATAGGGCAAAGGGAGTCGACGCGCGGCGGCAAGGCTTCGAATATCCCTTCCGTCGAGGAGCCGATGGCGCCGCGGCTGCCGAGCGAAAGAATCACCGATTCCGGACCCATCGCCTGCATGCGGTTTACGGCTTCCAGCATCTGCGTGCGCGTAATCAGCGCGCGGCCCAATAGGCGTTCC
>DASQJB010000194.1:0-6345 GCA_035631295.1 Bryobacteraceae bacterium
CAGGAGGGTTTGCGGCCAGCCGTCTGTTTCAAGATCTTCGCGACCGATTCATAGTCGGCCGTTTCTTTGGCGGGCTCTTTTCGAAACGTAGCGATCAGGTCGCTTCCCATTGCAGCAGCGTCGGACGGTGAAAAGTCCGCGCCGGCAAGAATTTGCCCGAATCGCAGGGCCTGATCGATCATTTGTTTCCGTAAGCTGAAAGCTGCCGGAGCTGGTTAGGGGCGCCCGCTTGCCCCATAATCGCGCCAGAGAGGACACAGAGATACAGGACCGTGATGCTACCGTAATTCATTTGCAACACATCTCGCGCCTCGATACTCGTGCTTCGAGAAGGAAGACGACGCCGCGGTAGCGTCTGCTACAGAGAATATTTCGTAGTAGAACCCGGCCAACTGATGGTTCCCATTCTCGGTGCTCTAGGAGTATCATTTGCTGAAGGAGATGCCATGCCCAAGAAAATCGATCCTTTGAACAAGAAGAATTATGGCGCGGTCAACGCGTCGATCACAGTCAGCGACATCAAGGCCGCAGTCAATTTCTATACGAAGGCCTTCGGCTTCGTCAAGCGGGGAATTAGCAATGGTCCGGATGGCAAACCGATGCATGCCGAGCTGACGCTGCGGGGAACTGTTTTGATGCTCGGGCCGGAGATGCCCCAAATGGGCAGCCGAAGCGCCAAGACGCTGGGAGGCTCGCCCATCACGTTGTATCTGCTGACGGAGAACGTGGATAAGGTGGTCGCCAAGGCGCAAAAGCTGGGCGCCACAATTCCGGCGCCCGTCGCGGAGATGTTCTGGGGGGACCGCGTGGGAACCGTTATCGACCCTGATGGGAATAGCTGGATGATCGCCACGCATGTGGCCGAGCCGACGCCAAAAGAGATGATGCAGAAGATGAAGGAGATGAGCGCCCAGGCAGGAAGCGGCGCCGGCGCCTGAGCGTTTTACGGTTTTACGATCGCGCGGAGGTAATCGAGAATCGCCGAGAGTTCCTGGTCGTTATACGAACCGATCACGGAAGCGTGGCGCCAGGAGTTGCCCTCGGCGATTTTTACGGTCGAGGGATCCAACGTTCTCAGCACGGGAGGCGGCGCAGTGAGGTCGTAAAAAATCACGGCGCGCTTAGTGTTGCTGACCACCAGCGCGGGCATAGATTCCGAATCCGCGGTTGCCGTGGAGATCTGTGGAGTGTTCAATGCACGAAGGGCGCTTGCGTTCGCCGGAATTTGCGATATCGGTGTGGTGACCGATATCCCGATGCCGTTGACTTCGTGGCAAGTCGAGCATCGAGCAAATCCGCGAATAGCGTCGGAAAAGAGCGCACGGCCGCGAGCGGCATCGGCAGAGAGGCGCGCTTCCGCAGCCGTCGCTGGCGCAGCCTGCAAGGCGGCCAACGAGGGACTCGCAATGCCGTTCAGCGTCTCTAGGTAGGCAACCACGGCGGCCAGATCCGCGCGAGGCAACGCATTCCCGAAGGCAGCCATAGCCGTTCCGGGTATCCCGCGGGCGACAGTCGTGGCGATGTAGTTTTGATCGAAACCTCGGGCAGCCAGCCGGGGCGCGCCTCCTGCAGAGCCTTTCGCTCCGTGGCAATATCCGACCGCGCAGGTGGACGCGAAGACCGCCTCGCCGCGCTTGACGGCGTCAGCCAAGTTCTGCGCTTTAGCGAATCCCAAAATGACTACGAGCAGAAGCGCGCGCCTCATCGGGCTGCCTCCGGCAGAGCGAACGCGACTACAGTGGAGCCGCCGCGCACCTGCAAATCGGGGAACAGTCTAACCAATCCGCCCACCAAACCCATCTGCCATCCGCTGGGCGTGGCGATGAATTGACGCCCGCCTACTGAATAAGACATCGCCGAACCGCGATGGCCGGCGCCGGTCTGATAGCTCCAGATCTTATCCCCCGTGCGTGCGTTGAGTGCGATGAAGTCGCCCTCGGGATCGCCGGTGAAAACAAGATCGCCCGCGGTGGCCAGCACGGAGGCGAGCAGAATGTACTTGTACGGATAGCTCCAGACGCGCTTGCCGGAGATGGGATCCCATGCGTCTAAGTGGCTATAGTTCACGCGGCCGGGAGCCGGCTTGAAATCCATGGAGCTATTCATAAAGCTGTGGCCTTCTTGCGGCGCCTCATCGGTAGGTCTGAGGGCGGCGCAGACTTCGTTGATAGGCGCGTACAACAAGCCCGTACGCGGCGAATAAGCCATGGAGTTCCAACTCTTGGCGCCGGCCGGGCTGGGGCAGAAGTCGGCGAGTTGGCCGGGCTTGGGTTCGTTGCGGCCCACCAGCTTGCCGTCTTCGGTGACGCCGCTGATCCAATTCCGCACCTCGGGCACGGAGAAGACGCCAAGGAACTCGCCGGTAGTCCTATCGAGGACGAAGGTGAGCCCGCTCTTGCTCATGTGCGCTAAGAGCTGCCGCATGCGCCCACGGACCTCGCGGTCCATCAGGATCACTTCATAGGAGGAGTCAAAGTCCCACAAATCGTCCGGGACCTCCTGGTAATGCCAGCGGAGTTTGCCGGTGTCGGCTTCGAGAGCGACGACGCTGGCGGTGTAGAGATTCGTTTCTTTGCTTTTATCCGCGGAAGGCGCGCGGGCGCCGTCGTAGAAATCGGAGGCGGCGTTGCCCGTGCCCCAATAGACCAAATTCAGAGCGGGATCGTAGGAGCCTGTCATCCACGGCGCGCCGCCTCCGAACTTCCAGCTATCGCCTTTCCAGGTTTCGTTCCCTTTTTCGCCGGCGCCTGGGATTACATACCAGCGCCAAGCCAGACGCCCGGTTTTGGCGTAGAACGCGGTGAGATAGCCGCGATGGGCCTGGTCGCCGCCGTTGCCGCCAATAATCACTTTGTCCTTCACCAAAAGCGGCGCGGCGCTGATGCCGCATCCGCACTGCTTGGGATCGTCGGCGGCGACGTTCCACACTTCGCGCCCGGTTTTCTGGTCCAACGCAACCAAGTGATTGTCGCTGGACCCGAAAAAGACCAAGCCGAAGCCAACGGTGAGACCACGGCTTTCCTGGACTTCCGAAAGTCCGCCCGCGACCCCAGGCCGGGGAGGCGGATACAGGTGCTGCCAGAGAACCTTTCCGTTGGAGGCGTCGAGCGCAAAGACCTGAGCGCGCGCCGTGATCAAGTACATGACGCCGTCCACCACGATAGGCGTAGCCTGCAATCCTTCGGCGTAGTCTCCGGTTTGAAAGATCCACGCGGGCGCGAGGGCCTTGATGTTGGAGGCGTTGATCTGATCGAGCGCGCTGAAGCGCCAGGAGAGTTGCGAGCCTCCGTAGTGCGGCCAATCGGCGCGGGTGGCGCCATCGGTTTGCCCGTAGCCGGAATACGATAGGGCGCACGCAAGCGTCGCACGGAATATGTGTTTCATTCGCATCCTCCCAGCTCACAGCCGCGGCAACAGAGCCGCGACCGTGAGGGAGCGGTCACCTACGGCTTTAATGAAGCGGCGTAGGCCGCAAGGTCCACCATGTCTTCCGTGGTTAACTTGGCGACGGCTTCCTGCATCAGCGGGCCCCATTCGCCGCGGCGATTGCCTGTCTTGATGTCGTAGAGTTGGCGCACCAGGTAGCTGGGCGAGCGGCCCGCCAGGAACGGCACATTGCCCAGGCCCTTCAATCCCTCGCCATGGCAGATGGAACAGCGCAACGTCTTGCCGGAGCCACCTGTCGTAGCCAGCGCCTCGCCCTTCTTGACGCTGCCCGTCGGAACATAGGCAACGAATCCGGACATGGAATCGCGCAGCTCGAATCGTTCGTGATCTTCGGGAGTTTCAACGATGCGCATACCGATCGGCTCCTGGCCGGCGTCCTTTTCGGGCACGAGAATCCAGCCCTCGACTCGCGTCTTGGGAACCATCTTCGTTTCCACCACGCGAACCCAGGGTTTGTACTTGAGCTTGGAGAAATACTCGGCGGCGCTTTTGGACTCTTCGTCGTTGGCCGCCTTTCCGAGCGCCAGCATGTTCGCCGGAGGTCCCATTTTGGGCTCGGAGCTCTTGCGCAGACCATTATGATAATCGGCCATCTGCTGCACGATGTAGGCGGCGGGTAGCCCGGCAAGGCTGGCGTTCTCGGTGCGGCCCTGGCCGTTGGGGAGATGGCAGTAGCCGCAAGCGCGGACCTCTGGCGAGCGGCCGTGCGCCACGATTTGGGGCATGGCGGGGTGGTCTTCGGGATACCAGTCGGGAGGATTAAAAAGGTCGGTGACTTGTTTTCGCGTGAATTCCTTGGCGCTGGTGGGAAGACGGTGGACGCCGGTGTCGGGCGCAGGCGGCGCAGCGCCGGGCTGGGCTGGCGGATTCACCGGATAGGCCCAGGGAAGCGGCGCGCTGGAGGCAGAGCCGGGCTGGTTCTGCGCCATGAGCGGAACAAGGTGCATAGTCGTGAGCGCGGCGCCTCCGGCCAGCGCGACTCCTGTAATCAAAGCGCGAAGTGGTTTCATGTCATTCCTCCTGGATCAGGCTTTGAGCATTTTATAACGAAACGGCAGGATGTTGATAGGGTCGCAGCGGCCCGGCGCTAAATCTCTCGCAAAGCCGCAAAGCATGCAAAGATTCTTTGGTTTCTTTGCGTGCTTCGCGCCATGCGAGAGATATTTTTAGAACGCCTCCTCGGCGATCCGCGTCGCATTCGCCATCAGCGTGAACGTGAGGTTCTTCGCCGGCAGCGACGGAAACGTGGTTCCGTCCGCGAAGTACAATCCTTCCACATCTCGGCTCGCGCCATATTTCGTGCACGTCTGCGCGCCGCCCTCGATACTCATCGGCAGAGTGCCCGCATAGTGGACGCTCGCGCCCATGGGCCGGACATGAGTCATCGGAGCAGGCGCAAAACAACCCAGCTTCCACAGCACCTTGCGGAACGCCACAATGGTCTGCTTCAGCCGCTCCGGCTCGCTCGCATCCGGACGGTAATGAATCGCCAGGCGGTGGGGCAACGAACTTGTATCGAGCGTGACGTAGTTTTCCTCGCGCCGATGATCGGGAAAATTGATGTTGATCATCCCCAGCGCCGCGTGCACGGAACGGAACGCCGCGAGACTCCCCGACAGATCAAACGGAAGCGTCTGCACCAGCGGATGAATCAGCGCAGTCTTGAGAGTAGTGATCAGCCCGTGAATCATTTCGCCGGATTCTCGAACCTGCACCGCCATCGCCACGTGGTGATATTGGTATGTGTCCGGGCTCCATTTGCGCCCGAGCATGCGCAGGTTCACAAACGGCATCAGGATCTGGCGGTTATCCATCAGGCCGCTCAGCGAAAGGATCTGGCCAGAGTCGTGGTAGATCGATTCGAGAAATATCTTGGCCGAGCCCAGCGTTCCCGCTGCCAGCACGAGCGCGTCCGCGGGGATCTCTTCCATCACTCCGTCAGCCCTGCGCACCACCACGCTGCGAACGCTGCCTCCGCCATTCATGCGGAAGTGATCTACGTAAAACCCATCCAGATACTGAAAATTCGGAAAGGTGCGGCAGCGCGCCAGGGTGATCGCGGGCGTGTATAGCGACTGCCGCGGACAACCCCACAAACAGCGCCCGGAATAGCCGCATGCTTTGCGCCCATCCAGATCGTGGCTCAGCACCGCCACTCGCGCGCGCCCCATCAGGCACCCGAGCCGCTCGTTCATATGCCGGCGGCGCCGCGCATACGCCGCGAGCAATTCGGCCGAATGCCCGTCCGGATCGAGCGGCGGCTGCAAGCCGCCATGCAGCGGCAGAACGGACTTCAGATCGTCTTCCGTCCCCGAAATCCCGATCCGCTCGGCCACGCGCGTGTAGTGCGGCTGCAGTTCGTCCCAGCCGAAAGGAAACTCCAGCAAGTCCTGGCCGTCGAATGGATAGCAGCCGCCCGTCCATACCTCGGCCAAGCCGCCCGCCGCGAACGAGTAAAGCGGCGAGAACCCGTTGGTTTGAAATTCCGGCGCCCCCGCCGGCCGGAATACGTGGTCCTTTGCTGGAGGAAACGCATAGTATTCGCCATGCCGACCAGGCAAGGCGAGCGAGCCATACTCCGGCCCCAGAAAATAACGCACCGGATCGGGCAGCTTCCGCTTCAATCCAACCAGCGAATCTTCCGGACGCGGAAATTGTTCGCCGGTAAAGCCGACGTCGAGCATGATGACGGCGCGCCCTTTGAGCAAACAACTCAGCGCGAAATGAACGCCGCTCGCGCCTGAGCCAACCACTACGATGCGTTCCATCGCCTCGCCATCTAGAAACGCACAGGAGTAAAAATCGCGGCGCCAACGATCAGCGCCGCCAGGAAGCGCGCCGACGCCCCAGCCAGCCGAAAGATCGTTCCCGGAAGCCCGCCCGGGGGAACACGGTCGA
>DASQJB010000195.1:0-6549 GCA_035631295.1 Bryobacteraceae bacterium
ACGCCGAGGCCGATCAGCACTACCGGCACGAGGACGCTCGAGTCGGGGCGCAGGAGCACGTTCAGCGCCGCCAACACAGAGAACAGCAGGAGCCAGACGAAATCCTGAGGCCGGAAATAACGGAGCCAGGAAGGGGACAAAGTGTCATTTTACCGCGCCAGGCTCGTGCCTTTAGCCGAACTTCGTCACAACCGCTCCCTCGCGGTCGCCGTTCGGAATTGGGCCTGCGTTTACAGCCGGCTACAGAGCCGCGACCGGGAGGGAGCGGTCAACAAACACGGCTAAACAATATGCGGATGGTAATCGGCCCGTCGAATGCTCTTAGGTAAACGATTCGTCTGGGGCCGGTCCTACGCGGCCACGCGCGCGGGACTGGCGACGGCACAGCAACGCCTGTTCTGGTCGGTCTTCGCCCCGGCGCTACCCCCGCTGATGCTGGCGCGCATGACGGTCATGGCGTGGAAAAAGCGCCGCACGTTCGGCGCGTTCCTGCACGCCTTTCCCGTGACTGCGGCGTTAATCGTGAGCTGGAGCTGGGGAGAGCTTACAGGTTACCTGACGGGGAAAGCGAACGCCCAAGGGGCGCAGGCGGCCGAGGCGATCTCGCGCGGGCAAAAGAACAAGTGGCCAGTGTCCAGTGGCCAGTGACGTTGCGAGTCATTCGGCTCTAAGGGCAATGGCGGGATCGATGCGGATAGCCTTTCGCGCAGGAAAATAGCAGGCGGCGGCGCTGACCACCGCGAGCAGCAGCGCGGAAACGAAAAACGAAAGCAAGCCTGCGCTACCCGATCCCACGAGCACGCTCTTGAGCGCCGAGGAAGCCGCGATCGACCCAGCCAGTCCCGCCGCAAGGCCAATGGCGGAGGGCGCCATTCCTCGAACGGCCACTTCGCGCAACACCGCGCCCGGCGTCGCGCCGAGGGCCATCCGCAAGCCGATCTCGGTTCGGCGCTGGGTCACGGCGTATGCGTTTACACCGTAGACTCCAATGGCGGCGAGAATCAACGCCAGGGCGGCGAACGCCCCCATCAGTTCAGTTTGGAACCGGGGCTGGGCAAGCTGGTTCGCCACCATCTGGTCGAGGCTTGAAATTTGCTCAATCGGCTGGTCGGCGTCGAGACGCACGAATTCGCCGCGGATGGCGGAGACGAGCGAGGAGGGGTTCCTCTCGGTGCGCGCCGTAAACCAGACTCCCGTAGACCAATTGCCTTGCGCATACGGGACGTAAAGCATGGGCTTCACTTCCATGGATAGCGCCGACAGCCGGATGTTCCCCACCACGCCGACGATTTGAAGCCATTCGGGACTGCCGTAGCCGTTCCGGCCGCGCACGGGCTTGCCTAACTGCAGCCGCCTGCCGATGGGATCGCCGGGCGGCAAGTAGCGCGCCACCAATTCTTCGTTGACAATAGCGACGCCCGTCGAGCGCTCGTTGTCGCCGGCCCTAAAATCGCGGCCACGCTTGACCGGAATGCGAGCCGCACGAAAATAATCCGGCGTGACCGCCGCATAGGGAGTGTCGGGGCTCTGGCCCTCATCTCGAGGCGGAACGCCTTCCACCTCGAACGACACTCGCTGGTTGTCGAGCACCGGTATGGTGGTTCCCGACGCTGCGCTCTCGACGCCGGGCAGGGCGGCCAGACGCTGCAACGCCAGGCGATCAAAACTCTGCGCGCCAGCGGCGTCGTATTTGGCGAGCGGCAGGAACACGCGCAACGCAAGGATGTTGCTAGGATCGAAGCCCGTATCGGCGCGGGCGAGATTGGCGAGGCTTTCCATCATCATGCCGCCACCGGTCAAAAGAACCAGCGCGACGGCCGTCTCAATGGCGACCATGGTTTGGCGAAAACGCTGGCGGCCTCGCGCGGTCGTGGAGCCGCGGCTGGATTCCCTCAACACACCCTGAATATCGGAGCGCGCCGAGGAGAGTGCGGGCGCCAGCCCGCAGAGAAGTGAAGTCATCGCGGAAATCGCCAGCGTGAAACCGGCGACCATGCCGTTCAACTCGATCGGGCCAGGAATGACGTTCGCCGGCGCGATTTGGGGGGCCAAACGGATTAGCGCCCATGCCAGAGCCAGGCCGAGTCCTCCGCCCAGGCCGGAAAGCAGGGCGCTTTCGGTCAAGAGCTGGGTGGCGATGCGAGAGCCGGCCGCGCCCAGGGCGAGCCGCACGGCCATTTCGCGCTCCCGCGCCGCCGAGCGCGCCAGCAGCAGACTCGCGATGTTGGTGCACGCGATCAACAGAAGCAACGCCACGGCGCCCGAGAGTAGCCACAGCCGCATCCGGAAGGTGCGGTTTAGGAGGCGATCGCCGAAGTCTTCCACTTGAATGGTCCAACCGCGGTCACTTTTGGGATATGCCTCCGCCAAATTGTGCGCGATGACCTTCATCTCGGCGGCCGCGCGCGCCAGCGGCGCTTTGCGGCGCGCGATGACGTGCAGGATGCCAAAATCGCGGTCGTGGATGTCCATGGGGATTGGCGCCCAGATGTCGTGCGGTCGCCACCAGAATTGGAAGTTCCGCGGCATCACGCCGATGATGGTCGATGGCTGCAGGTCGAGCCGGATGGTCCGCCCGATAACACTGGGGTCGCCGCCCAGTTCTTCCTGCCAGTAGCGGTAGCTTATAACCGCCGTGTGCGCGACCGAAGAGGCGCCGTCCAGGCCGTCCTCGCCGGGCAGGAACGTCCGGCCAAGCACAGGTTTTACTCCCAAGGTTTCGAAGAAATTCGCAGTAACCGCCGCGCCGGCGAGCTGGCGCGGGCGGTCCATGCCGGTGACGTTGATGGACGTGGGGACCCAGGCGGCAAAACCCGACAAGGACTCGGCTTGCGCGCGCCAATCCAGGAAATTGGCGGGGGCGGTTGTGCCGCGGGCGCCTTTTGGGTCGTAGCTCCACAGAAAGACCAGTTCCTCGGGGTGCGGGTAGTTTACCGGGTGCAGAATCAGGCCGTCCACCACGGCGACGAGGGCCGAATTGGCGCCAATGCCGAGCGCCAGAACAGCGACGATGGAGGCTGTTATGCCGGGAGTGCGCCGCAGCATACGCGCAGCAAAGCGGAGGTCTTGGAGAAACGACGTCACGGCGATACGGCCACAGCATCGGGCTTGTGGCTTCGCTTCGCCATCGGCCAGACTGCCCAACATAGTATAAGCGACCCGCCAATTATAAGCGACCCGCCAAGCTGCACCAGCAACAAAAGGATGTTGGGCAGGAATCGGTTCCCGGCGGAACAAAGTGTCGCACGCCATAAGCCATGGCCATGCCGGCCACGCGTATGCCCAGCCCTGCTCTCACTCTCAAAAGCTGGGGATCGCGATGACGCGAGGCGATGAGCGCATCCCACAGCGCCAGGTTCATGATTCCTGCGCCGAAGATGAGAATCTCTGCCATCGTGTTAAACCATTTGTTGGTGGGCCAGGGATCGAAGGCGGGGTGAGGAATTAGGAAAGGAAGAGTGAGAACGACTCCCGCAGCCGCAGCTAGGAGCCGATCAATTTTCCGACGCAACGGCCCTTCCGGAGTGGCTCGACGGGCGAGAAGGATTATTACCGAAAACAGGAGGAGATCGGCTGCGATCTCATCCATCCAGTACAGGTGGTTGTAAAGGACGTTCTGGGTGGGAGTTCGGCGCAGATCGAAAATCGTCAGTCCGAGGGGACCCAGGAATTCCCACGCGGCGTAAACAGCCAGTGCTCTAAACTTGCGATCTGGACCGCGGATCAGGAGCAGCAGCAGGACCAGCACTGCCATCCCGTCTACGGAGCCCAGCACGTCGTAGTGGGCTGCGGTTTTCATCTACCTGCTCCGGGCTGGAGCCACGGAGCCAGGATCCGGGCGGGGTTTAACGAATGTCGTCGGTCGGCGGGGCTGCTGGCATCTGCGGGATAAGGCGTCCGTGGGAGGAGCCGCCTGCAACTGCGGAACAAAATCGTCGGTCGGGGAGCGGCAAGTACCTGTCCATGATTTGAGTTATAAATGCTGGCGGCGCTCATCGGAAGCGCTACTGAAACTATCGTCAATGCCGCGGCAAACAGCATAGAAAAACGGAACTTATTCATACTTCCTCCTGAATTCTTTAGATTCGTCCACTTAGTACGGAACGGCTCTGCACTAAATGGAACACCCTAATGCTATTAAGCGAACTTGTAGGTTTCATCTAGGATTTCACCTAAAGAACTTGGTAGGATTTGTACTAGAACTAGGACCGCCGGCGCAGCAACTGGAACATCCGGACGCAGGCGACATACACGTTCACCAGGCCGAGCCCGGTAATCGCGCCGCGAAAGGAGGGCTCATCCCAAACATTGCGGAGAGCAGGGATAAGGTCTTGAAGAAAGTTGAGGCTCCACCACTCGGACCAAGGGAAGACCACTAGAAACAGGCCAACCGCGAGGGAGACGAACGCAAACACCGCGCCCAGAAACGGCCTCCGCTTGGGTGGTTTGGCGCCAGCAGTACCGCCTTCGGTGACGGTGGGCTCGGGCGTCAGAGGCATGCAAACAGCGCTCCCTCCCGAAGGGGATATCCGGTCCAAATCTGGCGGCGGCCGCTTAGGCGGACCGGTTCGAAACTGAACCGGTGCAATGACGTAGGGCCGAATTTCTGTAGCGCGGCCAAATGATCGGGAGTCGAATAGCCTTTGTTGCTCGCCAAGCCATATTGAGGGAACACGCCGTCCCAGGCTTGGAGCGCCTCGTCCCGGCCGACTTTCGCCAGAATAGAGGCGGCAGCGATGGAAAAGCACCGGGCGTCGCCATGAATGAGAGCGGTTTGGGGAAGGGGCAGGTCGATGGAGACAGCGTCAACGAGGAGGCAGTCGCAGGGCGGCTCCAGCCGTTCCACGGCGCGCCGCATGGCGAGCCGCGAGGCTTGTAAGATATTCAACCGGTCGATCTCGAACGCGTCGGCGCCCGCGACGGCCCATGCGCTGGCGCGCTCGCGGATGCGCGCGGCCAGCGTTTCCCGGCGCTCCGGCTCGAGCACTTTGCTATCGTCCAGGCCACGGATGGGACGCGCGCGATCTAGCACGACGGCGGCGGCGAAGACAGGTCCGAACAGAGACCCCCGGCCCGCTTCATCGACGCCGGCGACAGCGCAGAATCCGGCTCCCCGGAAGGCTCGTTCGTGACGGCTGGTGGGCATCGCGAAGCCTTAGATGCTCTCGCAAAGACGCAAGCACGCAGAGAAATTCTTTGCGAGCTTCGCGTGCTTTGCGAGAGAGCTTGCTACTCGCGCTCCCGGAGACGGGCCGCTTTACCCTTGAGCCCCCGCAAGTAATAGAGCTTGGCGCGGCGGACGCGTCCGGTACGGACAACGTCGATATGATCCACCACGGGGGCGTGCATTGGGAAAATGCGCTCAACCCCTTGTCCAAAACTGACTTTGCGCACCGTCACCGTCTCTCCCATTCCCGCGTTATGGCGCGCGATCACCGTTCCCTCGAAGGCTTGCAAACGCTCCTTGTCGCCTTCCCTAATTTTTACGTGAACCCGGATGGTGTCTCCAGGGCGGAACTCCGGATGAGTCTGCATGCTTTTGCTGAGCACTTTCGCTATTGCCGCGTGATTCATATCTTCCTCACTTCGTGTAGTAAGTCCGGCCGCAGGCGGGCGGTTTTCTCCAGAGCGGCTTCGTGCCGCCATCGGCGGATCTGCTCATGGTTGCCCCCGAGCAGGACCTCCGGAACGCGCAGCCCCCGAAAATCCGCCGGACGCGTGTACTGCGGGCAGTCTAGCAAACCCTCCGGACCGAAGGACTCGAACAACGCCGAATCCCGGTTACCCAAAACTCCTTCCTTGAGCCGCGCCACCACATCGATCACCATGGCCGCGGCCAATTCTCCTCCGCTAAGGACAAAATCGCCGACCGAGATTTCCTGGTCGGCCAAATGCCCGGCGACGCGCTCATCTACTCCTTCGTAGCGGCCGCAAATCAACAACAATTCCGCGGCTTCGGCGAGCTCGCGCGCCAGGCGTTGATCGAATTTCCGCCCCTGAGCCGAGAGTAACACGACTTGCTTACCCGGTTCGCGAACTCCCGAAGCACGCTCTGGCCAGATAGCCTCCACGGCTTCGAACAGAGGCTCCGGCTTCAGCAGCATCCCTTCACCGCCGCCAAAGGGCCGGTCGTCGACGGTGCGATGCCGGTCGTGCGTCCAGGCTCGCAAATCATGGACCTGGATACCGATCCGCCCCGCCTGGCAAGCTTTCTCGACCACGCCATAATCGAACGGTCCCCGGAAAAAATTGGGGAATATCGTAACAACGTGAAACTTCACCTATAAATCGTCCAATCCGTCAGGCAGCCAGACTCGAATCGCCTTGCGGGCCGGATCGATTTCGCGGCAAATGGAGCGCGCAAACGGCACGAGAACCTCGCGGCCGCCGGCACACTCGACCTTGAGTAGCGGCGGGCCGCCATACTCTTCGATGGCGCAGACCACGCCAATCTCGCGGTCCGAATCTTCGCGGAACACGGTGCAACCCAGCAGATCCGCGTGAGAGTACTCGCCTTCCTCCGGGCGAGCCCGCTCCGATTCGCCGACG
>DASQJB010000196.1:0-5376 GCA_035631295.1 Bryobacteraceae bacterium
AAGCCGGTCGCCATCAAAATTCCCCATCCTGAAATGGAATCCGACGTTCAGTTTTTCGAGCGCTTCCAGCGGGAGGCCGAAATCGGGCGGAGGATGGATCATCCCGGCATCATGAAGGTCTATCAAGACCCGCGCCCGGGCAAGTTCTACATGGTGATGGAGTGGGTGGAGGGGCGGCTGCTCCGCCAGATCCTACACGATGAGCGCAAGCTGGACCAGGATCGCGCCATTCGCATTTCGCTGGCGATTCTGGACGCGCTCGAATATATTCATTCGCGAGGCGTCGCCCACCGGGATCTGAAACCGGAAAACATTATGGTGGACGATCAGGACAATATCAAGCTGATCGATTTCGGGATCGCTTCGCTGGAAGGCGCGCGACGGTTGACATTCGCGAAATTGAGCAACGTGATGGGCACGCCGGATTACATTTCTCCGGAACAGGTGAAAGGCAAGCGCGGCGACGGGCGCAGCGATCTGTACGCCCTCGGCGTAATGCTCTACGAGATGCTCACAGGCAAGAAGCCGTTCAACGGGCCGAATCCATTTCAGATCATGAATGACCGGTTGATCAACAATCCTGTTCCGCCGCGCGAGATTGAGCCGGCGATTTGGCCTGAAGTGCAAGAGATCATTTACCGCGCTTTGGAGCGCGACCCGGCGAACCGTTACCGGACCGCGCAAGAATTCGCGAAGGATTTGACTAACCCGGAAGAAGTGGGAGTGGCGGAACGCACGGAATTAAAGGATTGGCACGTTCGCCGTACGCCGCTGCTTCGGCAGATCGCGTTTTATGCGATGCTGGCGCTAATTCCGGTGGTGGTGCTGGGGCTGTTGTTTTGGGTGGCGAAGCATTCTTAAATCTTTGCGAGCTTAGCGTGTTTTGCGAGAAATCTCCGTAACGATCAGCTCGCAACCCGTCAAACGCCGCACTTCCTCCACACTCGTCTCCGGCGTGATCTCCTCCAGCGCAAGGCCCCGCGGCGTCACGCGAATCACGGCCAGCTCGGTGATAATCGTGTCGACCACGTTCGACGCCGTCAGAGGCAGAGTGCAGACTTCGAGGATTTTCGGGGCGCCGCTCCTGGTCGTGTGCTCCATCGCGACGATGACCCGGCGCGCGCCGATGGCCAGATCCATGGCCCCACCCATTCCCTTGACGATTTTGCCCGGAACGGTCCAGTTGGCGAGGTCACCCTGTCGGTCCACTTCCATCGCACCGAGGATGGTCAAATCGATGTGGCCTCCGCGGATCATGGCGAAGGATTCGGCGCTGGAAAAATAAGAGGTCCCGGGTAGCTCGGTGACGGTTTCTTTTCCCGCGTTGATCAAATCGGCGTCCACCTGGTTTTCGAACGGATACGGCCCTACGCCGAGCATGCCGTTTTCCGATTGAAGGACCACCTCGATGCCCGGGGGCACGAAGTTGGCCACCAGCGTGGGGATGCCGATGCCGAGGTTGACGTAGAAGCCGTCGCGGAGCTCCTGTGCGGCGCGGCGAGCGATGCGCTCGCGTGGATCCATTGCTACGGCAGGGCGGTTTGCTGCGGTCATCGCGGCGCTCCGGCGCGGTGCGTTCTCCGCTCGATGCGTCTTTCGTAGCGCTCCCCCACAACTACGCGATGAACGTAGATTCCAGGCGTCTTGATGTGATCCGGATCGATCGCGCCAGGCTCCACCAGTTCTTCCACTTCCGCGATGGTCACCTTGGAGGCTGTGGCCATAACGGGGTTGAAGTTCTGCGCCGTCTTGCGATACGCCAGGTTTCCCAGCCGGTCGCCCTTCCAAGCTTTTATGAGCGCGAAATCGGCGTGGAGAGCCTGTTCGAGCACATAGGGGCGGCTATTAAATTCGCGCACCTCCTTTCCCTCTGCCGCGACCGTGCCCATCAGCGCCGGAGTATAGAAGGCAGGAATTCCCGCGCCACCGGCGCGGATGCGCTCCGCCAGCACGCCTTGCGGAATGAGAGTCAGATCCAGCTCACGCCTCGCCACCATCGATTCCAGCAGCTTGTTTTCGCCGACGTAACTGCCAATGTGCGAGGCGATCATGCCTGCCTCCAGCATCAGGCCCATGCCGCAGCCGTCGATGCCCATGTTGTTCGAGACGGTGTGCAAGCCCTTAACGCCTTTGCGGACCAGAGCCGCAATCAGGTTCTCCGGAATCCCACACAGGCCGAATCCGCCGAGCATGACGGTAGCGCCGGATTCGATATCGGCGACTGCCGCGTCGGCAGTGGAGACGATCTTGTCCATTTACGTCCCAAGCCACTCCGGGTACGACAACATCCGGAAATCGTGCGCAGATTCCCACGCGTGAATGTTTCTCAGCGACGCTGACTGAACCCCGAATTCCGCGGCGCTCAAGCCCGCACGGATTTCTTCCTCGTCAAGGGCAGCCAATTTGCACTCGATCAACTTCCGATTCAACCGCAGGGCGGCGCTGGCTTGCGAATGTCCGTCTACGATCAGGAACACGCCGTTGTAGACGGCGACCGACACAGGCGGCGCATCCGGCTCCCAAGAGCTGCCGGCCGGCTCATGAATCTCCTGAGTGGGCACAAGGCGGCGCGGCGAGAGCCAGCAATCCGGCCTCGGAGCGCCGTCTGCCGCCTGCTTCATGATGACGTCGGCCACTTCGCCGGGCGATGCATGAGTGGTGTCGATAACCAGGTCGTAATTGCGCCAGTTGCCGGCGTTGACGGAGTAGAGGCTGAAAAATCGTTCCTGCTCCAGCCGCTGGCGCTCAGCGTTATCCGCGACGGCAGCCTCCGGCGAAGTGTGGTTTTCGTCGCTGCGGCTGGCAGAATAGACTCGTTGCGCGCCGATCATCGGCTCTACCACCAGATACACCTTAAAGGAATTGGCGAGGAAATGCCAGGCGAGGCGAGAATCGACAATCAGCGGCTCTGGCGACTGGTCCAGGCTGGCCAGATAGCTATCGATTTCGCGGTCGATTTCCTTGTGCGTTTTGGCGTATTCGTTAAATTCGAGAATCGACATTCCTTTTTCCGCAGCCATGCGGCGCAGAATCACGCCGGCGGAAACGATCTTCCAATCCGTGCGTCGGCCGATTTCATTGCAAACTTCCGTTTTTCCGCTGCCGATTTGGCCAGCGACCGTGATGAGGAGCGGGCGGTTTTCGCGACCCGAACTTGGCGATTCGTTCATTTCGATGCTTGGCCCGATGTTTGGGCGGACGCTTGCAGCGGCGCCTTGGCCTGCGCCCGCTTCACCAGCCACACTCCGGCGAAAATCACTGCCATGCCGATCGCTTCGCGCGCTGTGAACGCCTCGCGGTAAAACAGCCAGCCGAGGAAGACGGCCACCAGCGGGTTGATGTAAGTGTAAAGCGAGGCCACCGCCACGGGCAACCGATTCATCGCGAATACGTAGGAGCTGTACCCGATGATGCCGCCGAAAACCGCCAAATACAGCGTGGCCGCGATGGCCCTTGAGGTCCAATGGGCTTGGTGGATTTGAAGCAGTGCGGGAGCGGTGTAAACGACGCCGACTGCGAGCTGTTGGACCGCGGCGGTGACAAAGGGATGAACCGGCGCAGTTCGGCGGCGCTGAAGGATCGACCCCAGCGCCCAGAACAACGCGCCGACCTGCAACAGCAGGAATAGAGCGAACAAGCCGGGACCGCTCGATCTGTTCGCCGAAGCATCTCCCCCGGCCAGTAAAATGGCCACGCCCACTGCACCCACGAGTAACGCGGCGACTGTCGGAGCGTGGAGGGGGACGCCGCCCGGCAGGGCTGCTTCGGCGGCTACCAGCCAGAAGGGCGAAGTGGTTACCCAAAGCGCCGATAGTCCGCTGGGCGCCCACTGCTCTACAAACGCCAGCAAGCCGGTGCCCACGCCGATCACCATGACGCCGCATGCAGCGGTGAGCCACAATTCACGGCCCCGGGGAAAACGCGCGCTCGCAAGGCGCCCCGCCGCCAGCATTGCGCCGCCGGAAAGCAGATACCGCGAGCACATCAGCGTCGCAGGAGGAAGCGATTCTACCGCAATTCGAATTCCTAGATACGTAGTTCCCCAGAAGATGCAAACGCTCGCAAGAGCGAGATACGCGCTGAAATTGGGGTGGCGGCGCAATGTCAAGTAGGGCGGGCTTCAGCCTGCCAGGCCGGACGGCCAAGGGCCGGCCGCACCAGTGTTTACCATGGTAGCTTGATCCTCACGCTCACCCTGAACCCCGCCATCGACCGGACCGTCACGGTTGACAAGCTAGTCTTCGAAGACCGGGCGTACATTCTCGACCACGCCGAAGTCGCCGGCGGGCGCGGCGTCAATGCGTCGCAGGTTATCCACGCATTTGGCGGAAAAACGCGAGCCCTGCTGACTTCGGGCGGGGCGGCGGGCGAGCGGATGCTCAAGCTACTGGATGGCGCGGGCTTTCCTTACGAGGCGGCGGCGGTGGCCGCAGAGAGCCGCATCAATCTGGCAATCTCCGACCAGCAGGGGCTCACCGTCAAGCTCAACGAGGCCGGCGCTCCTTTGAACGCCCGTGAGCTCGAGGCCGTCCGCGATCTGGTGAAGACGCGCCTGGACGGATCGCGAGAAAAAGTCCGGTGGCTGATGATCTGCGGCAGCCTGCAACCCGGCGTCCGATCGCACTTCTATTGCGAGCTGATCCAGCTTGCCCAAAGCCGTGGAGTGAACGTGCTTTTGGATACAGACGGAGACGCCTTGCAACACGCCCTGGAAGCAAAGCCTTCGGTGATCACCCCCAATCAACAAGAGGCGGAACGCCTATTGGGCCGCGCGCTGATTACGCGCACGCAGATGCTGGAAGCCGTAAACCGCATGCAGGCGATGGGTCCGGAATCGGTGATTCTTTCGCTCGGCAGCCGCGGCGCCATAGGCTCCTCGACGGAAGGGATGTTCGAAGCCTTGCCGCCGCGCGTCGATTCCCTTTGCCCTATTGGCGCCGGAGACGCGCTGGCCGCTGCCTTCGTTTGGAGCATGGAAAAAGGTAAGAGCTTCGCCGAGAGTCTCCGCTGGGGCGTCGCGGCGGGCACGGCGACGGCGGCGTTGCCGGGGATCAAGTTTCCGACGCTGCAACAAACGCGCGCTATCTATAAACAAGTAGAACTACGCGCCGTATAGCAGACGTCCCAATCGGTCGTCAGTTGACCGCTCCCTCACGGTCGCGGCTCTGTAACTGGCTGTGAATGCAAGCGCCCATTCCGAGCCGCGACCGCAAAGGGAGCGGTTGTGAAAGCTGCGCATAATTTCCTATCGACCTTCAGCGGCACGCACTCTCTCCCGCCTCGGGCTTATGTCGGCCGTGTGGGCCTGGCTTCCTGATGAGGCCACCGCAATCGTGGCGCCGGGCTGGCTGGTTACTCCGCCAATGGAGATCGCCA
>DASQJB010000197.1:0-6234 GCA_035631295.1 Bryobacteraceae bacterium
GAAATGGAAGTTCGAATTCTGCTTCGCTGCCGAGGCCAAGGCGTCCAAGAATGGCGCATCTTCCGGCCGGCGATTGGAATAAAACAGGTAGATTTGATGCGGCGCGCTCTCGTGAGCCGCCTGGCGGATGACGCTCCGGAACGGCGTGATCCCGATGCCGCCGGCGAGAAGAATAGCGGGCTTTCCCGGCTTCCGATGTAACACAAACGATCCGCCGGGTCCGTCGATCTTCACTTGTAGGCCGAGCGGAACTTTGCGCAACACTCGTTTGAAGGCCGTATCTCGCATGCGTGTGGCAATCATAAGATGATGTTCGAAAGGCGCGCTGGCTAGGGAAAATGTCCGTGTCGCTCCTTCCGCGTCGGTCTCGGAAGGATCCAGTAACGTCAAGTCAACCGACTGGCCTGCTCGGAACTGGAAATCTTCCGGTTTGGCGAAATGGAACGCCATAGTGCCTTCCGCAACGTCTTCTCGCTTTGTTAACGGGACGATATGGGTCGAAATAGCTGTGCTCATGGAGCCTCCTTGCGTAAGGCCAAGGCCGGCGTGCTCAGGAACGTCGATGCCTAGCCTTGCCCGCCGTTCGGCCGTTTGCGTGAGTGCGCGGGCCTAATTTGCGCTCAACGTATTCCTTTAGCGCGACGGCATTGTTGTGCTCCGTATCGTGGGAGCTATAAAGCAGCGTTACCGTGCCTCGCCGGGCGGCTTCTCGGATCGGAGCCAAAACCTCCGGAGCGCGATCCAATTCGGCAAAGTACTTGCGGCGAAACTCCGGCCACTTCTCCGGATCATGGCTGAACCACTTCCGCAGTTCAGTGCTCGGTCCAGCGTCTTTCAACCAGCCATCGATCTCCAGCGAGTCTTTACTGACGCCACGCGGCCAGAGCCGCTCGATGAGGTAGCGCGCGCCGTCACGGGAAGCTTCTTCCTCGTAAACTCGTTTGAGCTTGATCATGTCCTGAACCTTCAGATCCTTTCAATAAGCGGATCATCGTGGGGACAAATTGTTTCGTGCGCTGGTGACGTATCTGATCGCAGAACTTGTGTACGGCCGGGCGGCCTATCTGGGACGGGAACCGACCAGCACCTCAGGACAGCCCGATGACTCGTCCGGTTTCGGCGTCCAAGTCCACATCGTAATAGCCGGGCCGAGTGGAAAGGCCGGGCATGGTGCTCATCGTGCCCAGCAGCGGATAGAGGAACCCCGCACCCACGCTCGCGCGGATATCGCGCACCGGTACGACGAAGCCGACGGGCGCGCCTTTGAGATTGGGATCGTGGCTAAGGCTCAAGTGCGTCTTGGCCATGCAGATGGGCAATTTGTCGAATCCCAGCCGTGTGTAGAGCTCGACTTTTTGCTCGGCCTGCGGAGAATACTCGACACCGGAGCCGCCGTACATCTCGCGCACGATGGTGGCGATTTTGTCCTTGATGCTCATCTCGAGCGGGTAGAGGAAGCGGAATTTGCTCGGCTTTTGACACGCCGCGACCAGGGCCTTGGCCAAATCCACGGCTCCCGCGCCGCCTTGGGCCCAGTGATCGCTCATCACGGCGCCCTCGGCGCCGGATGCAACGGCAATGCGGCGGACCAGATCGATCTCCGCCGGCGTGTCGGTTTTGAATCGGTTAACCGCGACGACCACGGGGAGCCCAAACTCGCGAGCGTTGCCGATAAGCCTGACAAGATTGCTGCAACCCTTTTCGAGCAATTCCAGATTCTCCTCGGTATAGGCATGGGCCAGAGGCTGACCCGCCACGACTTTCGGCCCGCCGCCGTGCATCTTCAACGCCCGAATGGTAGCCACCAGAACGACGGCATCGGGCACAAGGCCGCTGTAGCGGCATTTGATGTTGCAGAACTTCTCCATGCCCATGTCGGCGCCGAACCCTGCTTCGGTGAGCACGTATCCATCCGGCCCCACCAGCTTCAGCGCGATCTGGTCCGCCACAATCGACGAATTCCCGTGGGCGATGTTCGCGAACGGGCCGGCGTGCACAAACGCCGGCGTGCCCTCGATGGTCTGCATCAGGTTGGGCATGAGCGTGTCCTTCATCAGGACGGTGAGCGCGCCGCCCACGCCCAGATCGTCGGCGGTAATGGATTCGCCAGATTTGTTCGTGCCGATTACGACGCGGCCGAGCCGCTCGCGCATGTCCTGGAGACTCGTGGCGAGGGCGAGGATCGCCATGATCTCGCTTGCCACCGCCATGTCGAACCCGGTGACGCGGGTAATGCCCTTCTCTTCCGGCCCTTGCCCGACCGTGATTTGGCGCAACATGCGGTCGTTAGTGTCGAGCACGCGCCGCCAGGTAATGCTGTCGGGGTCGATGTCGAGGCGCGCAAAGCGGCTGCGCTCTTCGGGCGTCAATTGATTCGGATCCGTCTTGGCAATGCCTAGCTTTTTTAGCCGGCGCAGCATTACGGGAGAAAAGCGGCGGCTTCCATCTTTGGCGGCGGGACAGAGCCGGTCGAACAGGACCTGATCGTCCGGCGTGGTCTTTTCATGCAAGACACGGGAATCGATGGCCGCGGCGAGCAGGTTGTTGGCGGCCGTGATGGCGTGAATGTCGCCGGTGAGGTGAAGATTGAACTCCTCCATCGGGATGATCTGGCTATAGCCGCCCCCGGCCGCGCCGCCCTTGATTCCGAAAGTCGGACCTTGGCTGGGCTGGCGGATGCAGGTAAAGACCTTCTTGCCGAGGTGCGCTCCCAGCGCCTGGCTGAGGCCGACGGTGGTGGTGGTCTTGCCTTCGCCCAGCGGCGTGGGCGTGATGGCCGTCACCACGACGTATTTGCCGTTGGACGCGTCCTTGAGGCGGTCGCGGATGGAAAGATGGACCTTCGCCTTAGTCTTGCCGTAGAGCTCTAGCTCGTCCGGCAAAATGCCCGCTTCCGATGCGATCTGCTGAATCGGAATGGGCGTGGCGGCCTGTGCAATTTCAATATCGCTGGGGACAGCGGTGAGAATGTTCGTTAGTTTGTGGGGCAATTCTCTAATGTAAAACAACCCCCGGACGTGATGCTAGATTTTGTGCCGATGCCGAGGCCGCGGTGTAAACTGTGAACAAGCAGAGATGCCCGTCCTACAATCGATTGCGGAAGAAATCCTCGAGTTGAAACACCAGCGCCAGGCGATGATTCTGGCGCACCATTATCAAGATTCCGAAATTCAGGAATTAGCAGACGCGATCGGCGACAGCCTGGAGCTAGCGCGGGCGGCCCAGAAGTTCGACGGCAAGGTGATCGCCTTCTGCGGCGTAGTCTTCATGGCGGAAACGGCGAAGGTCCTGAATCCCGAGCGAATCGTGGTGGTTCCCGATCTCGACGCGGGATGCAGCTTGGTGGATAGCTGCACAGCCATGCAAGTCCGGGCGTTCCGGGAGCGGAATCCGGATCATGTGGTCGTCAGCTATATCAATACTTCAGTGGAAGTGAAGGCGGAAAGCGACATCCTCTGCACTTCGCGCAACGCCGTGAAGATCGTGAATTCCATTCCGCCGGAAAAGCCGATCCTTTTCCTGCCGGACATCAATCTCGGAAATTACGTGAAGCGGCAAACCGGACGGGAGAATATGAGGATCTGGCAAGGCTCCTGCATCGTGCACGCCACATTCGCGGCGCGGAAGCTGAGCGCTGCCCGTAGCGCACACCCGGAGGCGCTGGTCGCCGCGCATCCGGAATGTCCGCCGGACGTTCTCTCGATGGCGGACTTTATCGGCTCGACCAGCGCGATCATCGACTGGTGCGCGCGCGAAGATGCCAAAGAGTTTATCGTGATGACTGAAAGCGGCGTGCTCCATTCGCTCAAGAGATTGGCGCCGGAAAAGCAATTCCACTTCATCCCCAACGAGAACTGCAATTGCAGCGAATGCCCGTACATGCGGCGGAATACGCTGGAGAAACTGCGGGATTCACTTGTGAATCTCGCGCCGCGCATGGAGCTCGCCGGCGATTTGATACGCCGCGCGGCGATTCCGATCGAGCGGATGCTGGCCGTGCAGTAAGCCGCGCGTTGTGCTAATATCCATTGCGCGATGGGCGCCACAGTTCCTTCCGCCATGCATCGCTCCACGTTCCGGATGGAGTGGAAGAGATCGGCGCGCCGGAACGCGCCCGCCGCCGTGTTCGACGCGATCGTCGCCTCGGTGGCGGAGTGTCTCACCGCGGCGTTTGGGGAGGCGCTAGAGGCGCGCGAAATCGACGCTTCGCACGGGAGGCTCACCTCCGAAACCGTAGGCGAAATCGAGCTCGAAGACGATGTGCCGGTGCTGCGCCGCATCCATGTGCGTTTGAAATTGAAGGCCAGCGAATCGGAGCACGAAACAGCGATGCGCCTCCATCAGCGCTTCGCGGGCCGCTGCGGGGTTTTCCGCACTCTCAAATCCGCCATCGGCATCACGACGGAACTTTCCATCGAACCTGAACCCGAAGATATGATTCTTGGCGACCAAGGGCAGAAGGGTGGATAACTCGTACAGGAGAATGTCGCTATGCAACTGACTCGCAGACAATTCGGCGCGGGACTGGCAGCCGCAGCCACGCCTGTTAGCCGAATTTTCGCAGCCCCCGCCGGAATCGCCGGTATGGACGTAACTTTGCGCGATGGGATCGCTCGCCACAAAATCCCTTGCGTCACGGCGATGGTGGCGACCGCCGACAAGACTTTGTACTCCGGCGCTTTCGGAAAGCGCGATGCGGACTCCGGAATCGACGTCACGCCCGATTCCATCTTCGCCATCGCTTCCATGACGAAGGCCATCACTTCCACGGCTGCGATGCAAATGGTGGAGCGCGGCAAGGTGACTTTAGAAGAACCCGTCGCCAAGCATCTGCCGGAGCTGGCCAAGCTGGATGTTCTGGAAGGTTTCGACGAGGCGGGAAAGCCGAAGCTCCGGCCGGCGAGTAAGCCGGTTACGTTGAAGCACCTCCTTACTCACACCTCCGGCTTTGCCTACGACACCTGGGACCAGAGCATGGTGAAGTATAACGCGCTCCATCCCGTTCCCCCGGGTACGGTGGCGCCGTTAACGCCGCTCATCTTCGAGCCGGGAACGCGGTGGCAATACGGAACCGGCCTGGATTGGACCGGAAAGCTGGTGGAAGCAGTGAGTGGGCAAACGCTGGAGGCTTATTTCCAGACGAACATTCTGGAGCCGCTCGGCATGAAGGACACCAAATTCAGCGTGCCGGAGGAAAAGTTCAGCCGTCTAGTGAGCGTCTATCAGCGGCAGAGCACGGGGGAGTTGAAACAGAATCCGCGCACCCTTCCGGCGCCGCCCAAAGCGTTTAACGGCGGCGGCGGATTATACTCGACGGCCGGAGATTATGTGCGGTTCATGCAGATGATTCTGCGCAAGGGAGCCGGGCCGGGCAAAGACCGCATTCTTCAGGCCAGGACCGTCGAGTTGATGTCGTCCAATCAGACCGGAAACATCGCCGCGGGACGCCTCAAGACCTACCGGCCGGATCGCTCGGCCGACGTGGATTTTCATGCCGGCTTTGCGGACCGCTACACGTACGGATTTCTGCTCAATCCCGTGGCTTACGAAGGCGGCCGCTCCGCGGGAAGCCTCGCGTGGGCGGGCATCAACAACACGTTCTATTGGATCGATGCGCGCAAGGGCATTTGCGCAACGATCATGATGCAGTTCTTGCCGTTCGTGGACGCCGAAGCTATGGGTTTGCTAAGGGAGTTCGAGCGCGCGGCCTATTCTGCGGGCTAGCACTCCGTTGGCGGGGCGAAGCCGATGAGGAGCGGCCCGAGGCGGTGGCATCCGCCGACGGGAGCGTGGTGTTGCCAATGGGGATTGTCACCACGTTGCTGGTGTAAATGTCTTGCGAAATCGTAAGCTGAGCGGCCGTATTCGGCGCAAGGTCCGGATTCAGTTCCAGCACGACTTGATAGATTCCAACACCGCCAGCCACCAATCCCGCCGAAATCACGTTCGCGGTCTTGGTGTCTACCAGCGAGGAAACCGATTGCTGGGCGTTGTTCAACGCCGGGCCGTTATAGGGAACCCCGTCCGCCACCCCGAGCAAATTCCCATCGGGCCCAAAGACCAAGCCGAGGCCAGTGGCGTAGATATAGAATGTCTCTCCCGGTTGTGCGGGATTGTCCTGAGTGATAGGCGCGCCGGCGCGATTGGCGCAACACAGAACGGTATTGGAAACTCCCAGCGATAGCGTGGGCGAAGCGCCCGAGTTGTTGGTGCTGGAGGTCGAGATCGGAATCC
>DASQJB010000198.1:0-13120 GCA_035631295.1 Bryobacteraceae bacterium
CGCGGAGACGAAGGGGATCTCGCACTTCTTGTACAACCAACAGACCGGCCCGAACGTTTACCCCGGCGTCCCGCCCGAATTCACGAACTGGCGCGACGAACAGAAGGCCTGGCAGCAGACGGCCGTTCTCTTCAACCAGTCTTATCACATGGCCGAATTGCAACTCGAGGGGCCGGATGCCTTGAAGCTGTTGAGCTATCTCGGCGTCAATAGCTTCGCGAATTTCCCCGTGGACCGGGCCAAGCAATTCGTGCCTTGTTCGCCGGATGGATTCGTGATCGGCGACGTCATCCTGTTCCACCTCGCGGAGAACCTGTTCAATATGGTCGGCCGCATCCCGGTAATCAACTGGGTCCGTTATCACGCCGAAGTGGGCGGCTACAACGTGAGGTCCGAATTAGACGAGCGGACCGCGGCCCGCAAGGATCCCAGCCGCCGGCGAAATTACCGTTTCCAGATCCAGGGTCCCAACGCGATGAAGGTCATCGAGCGCGCCACCGGAAAGCCTGCCCCCGATGTAAAGTTCTTTCACATGACCTGGATCGAAATCGCGGGCAAGAAGGTCCGCGCGTTGCGCCACGGCATGGCGGGTCAACCGGGCTTGGAGCTGTTCGGCCCGTGGGACGATGGCGAAGCCGTGCGTCTGGCCCTGGTCGAGGCGGGGCAGGAGTTCGGTCTTCGGCAGGTGGGCGGTCGCGCGTATTCCTCCAACACTTTGGAATCCGGCTGGGTTCCATCGCCACTCCCGGCGATCTACACGGGCAGCGAGCTGAAGGCATATCGTGAATGGCTCCCGGCGGACAGCTACGAAGCAAAGGCGTCCATCGGCGGAAGCTTCTACTCGGACCACATCGAGGACTACTATTTAACGCCCTGGGATCTCGGCTATGGCTCCATTGTAAAATTCGACCACGACTTCGTCGGCCGCGCCGCGCTGGAGAAGAAGGCGAATGGCCCCCATCGGCATAAGGTGACCTTGGCTCTCGACAACGACTACGTCTTGAAGGTCCTGGCGACGGCCTTCGACAAAACCAATCGTGCTAAGTTCATCGAGTTCCCCAGCGCCGTCTATTCCATGCACCCATTTGACTGTGTCCTCGCCGATGGAAAGACGGTTGGACTCTCGACGTGGATCGGCTACAGTTCCAACGAAGGCAAGATGCTCACCCTGGCGATGGTTGATGAGGAACACAGCAAGCCCGGGACGGAGGTTGCTCTTTTGTGGGGCGAACCAAACTGTGGATCGGCCAAGCCGAACGTCGAGCGTCATGTCCAGGTGGAAATTCCAGCGATTGTGTGCCCCGTTCCTTATGCCGAGGTAGCCCGCAAATCCTACGCGCCTCCGGGCTGGCGGACAAGTCAATCAGCTTAGCCTTAAATTGAGTACCTGATTTGGGTGGGGCATGCCCCTGGCCTGCGCGGGGCTCCCAGCCCCGCTGGTCGGCGTAATGAAACGGCCCGCTCCGGCGATGTCGTCCTAGTTCTCGCGCCGAAGAGCAACTTTCACGACGTTTTCTGCCTCAAGGCAGCGCAAACACAAATACATTGCTCGCGTTAGCCGGATGCAACTCCCGCGCGAGCGCGTTCAGCCCGGAGCTCACCAATGAGTTTCCCGTGCTGACGGCGACGTACTGCTTTCCGTTCACCGAGTAAGTGATGGGATAGCCGGTCACCGGAGACCCGAGATTCACCTCCCACAAGATGTTCCCCGTCTGTTGATCGAAGGCGCGGAATTTTCCCTCGGTATCCCCGCCGAACAGCAGTCCTCCCCCGGTCGCGACCAAAGACATCATGCCCGCTCTCTGTCCGTATTTCCACAGCGTCTTTCCCGTCTCCGCCGAGATCGCCCACAGCGTCCCGATCTTATCGGTCCCCGGCGCGATGCGGCCGATTGAAGTAAACTGATACGCGCTGCCGTTGTCGGCCGCAGTGGCATCCATGCAGGTGTTCTGAAGGCCGTAGTACATCGCATTTGTCATGGGACTGTACGCGCCCGCCTGAAATCCCTTGCCGCCGTTCACCGAGGGACACACCAGGCGAGTGTCGCCGACCTTTGAGAATGTCGTCTCGGGATTGTCCGTGATCTCTCCCGTCGCCGGATCGATCTTGAGCAACACGTTCTGCATGACCGTGGGACGCGCCCAAAGAAACTCGCCCGTCGCGCGGTCGAGCGTATAGATAATCCCCGTCTTCCCCGGAATTCCCGTCACCACCTTCCGCCTTTCGCCGGGCTTCAGCTTCGGGTTGATCCACGGGACCTCCCTCGGATCGGGCGCAGCCGCCGTATCCACCAGCAGCCGCTCGAAAGGAT
Source organism: Bryobacteraceae bacterium (assembly GCA_035631295.1). Lineage (GTDB taxonomy): Bacteria > Acidobacteriota > Terriglobia > Bryobacterales > Bryobacteraceae > Palsa-187. Next base: position 2,312 of record DASQJB010000198.1, read on the forward strand.
GATCCAGATCCCAATGATCCACCAGGTGCTGGTAGTACCAAATCATCTTCCCGGTATCTGCATTCAGCGCCAACGTCGAATTGTGATACAGATACTTCTGGTCGTTTCCGGCGAGGAAGAACTTCGGCGCCGGAGACGTCACCGAGGTTCCCACAAACAACATGTTCAGCTCGGCATCGTAGCTGGGGACCATCCACGCGCCGACATGACGGCGCTTCGCGTCAGGAAGCCCGCCCCAGCTTTCGTCTCCAGGCTGGCCGGGCTTGGGAATGGTGCGAGTCCTCCACAGTTCCTTTCCCGTTACCGCGTCGTGCGCCGTGATCACGCAGCCGTCCGGGCTAAACTTCGCCTCGCACCCTCGCGTGGAGAAGATCTTTCCATTCGCCACGATCGGCCCCGCGGTCTCCTGCGCCGGAGCTTCGCGATAATCCACGATCCGGGTCTCCCAAGCCAGCTTCCCGGTGACGGCATCCAGAGCGAACAGGAAATCGTCCGCGCTGGTGTCCACGATCTTGTCGCCGGTAATCGCGATGTTCCGGTTGATGCTGGGAAACGGAATGAACTTGCTGAGATCCTCGGGCCATTGCCGCTTGTATTCCCACTTTAGCTCGCCCGTAGCGGCGTCGATGGCCTGGATGTAGTCGCTCGGATTCGGCAAATACAGGATGCCTTGGTGAACGAGCGGCACGCCTTCTTGAATCCCGGGTCCCATGCCGCGCGTCCACACGAGCGTTAGCCGGCCGACGTTCGCCCGATTGATCTGGTTCAGCGGGCTGAAGCCCCAACTATTCAAGGTCCGGCGCCACATTAGCCAATCCGCCGGGGCCGGCTCTTGGAGCATTTTGCTGGTTACCGGCGTGAAAGACGTCCTTTGCTGCGCGTGCAATGCGCTGCAAATCAGCAGGGAGGGAATGAGGAGACGGAACGCTCGCATGGGTTGGGTACAGCTCGTAGTGTACACCGAACGTTACAAGCCCAAGGCGCTCCACGGCAACGAACCCGCGCGCGTCACATTTTCAAGTACAATGCGGACGAAAAGGTCGAAAAACTCCAGACCGTGCTCGGCGGCTGGCAATCGGAGCCCGATCTGGCCAGACGTAACCAAGCCTGATGTGATCCGTCGTTTGACGTAGCGCCTTTTCCCAGAGGAAAGGGCCAGGAGGACGGGATGATGCGATCGATCGCGCACGTGAGCTTCGCCGCGCTCCTCTCGAACGCGGCTTTCGGCCAATCGGCCTCGCCCAAATTTGAAATTGCGGATGTTCACGTCAGCCCGAAGGCCACCAACGCGTTCGTCCGGAACGGGCCCGTTCGCAACGGGCGCTATGAAATCCGGCAGGCCACGATGGTGGATCTGATTCGCATCGCCTATGGCGTCGATAACGACAAAATCCTGGGTGGGCCAAACTGGCTGGAGCTGGACCGGTTCGACGTGATCGCGAAGGTTCCGCCCGATTCGACGGCCGAGATGCAGAAGCAGATGCTTCAGGCGCTGCTGGAAGATCGCTTGGAGCTGAAAACCCACAAAGAAACCAAGCCGCTGCCCGCCTACGTGCTGACGGCCGGAAAGGCGCCGAAGCTGAAAGAGGCGGACGGCTCGGGAGAGAGCGGCTGCAAGATGCAGAGCGCCTCGGGACCGCCGCGAGAAGGCGAGCAGCGGCTCACGATGATGAACGCCGACGGAAGCCAGACGGCCATCGCCATTGGGCCTGGGGCGATGGTTCACTTCGTCTGCCGCAATATGACCATGGCGGCATTTGCCGCGGGTCTGAGGGGAATGTTGGGCGCGCAGCTGGGTGCAAACGGGGTATCAGATGAGACCGGCTTAAAAGGAAGCTGGAGCTTCGATGTGAAGTGGTCGTTGCCACTCTTGCCGTTCGCGGGCGACGCCGCGGATCGCGTCACGGTTTTCGATGCGCTCGAAAAACAACTAGGGCTGAAGCTGGAGCAGAGGCAAATCCCAACGCCGGTGCTGATGGTCGATAAGGCGAACCGGATGCCGAGCGCGAATTCGCCGGAAGTGGCGGAAGCGCTGCCCACGCCTCCGGCTCCGAAGGAGTTCGAAGTTGCGGACGTGAAACCAACGGCTCCGGATGCAAGGCCGGGCGGAAGATTTCAGATGCAGCCTGGGGGACGGTTCATTGTTCAGGGTATGCCGCTGCGGTTCCTCGTGGGCCGCGCCTTCCCTGAGTACAGCAATGATCAGCTAATCGGAGTGCCGGGTTGGGCCGACGCCGAGCGTTTCGACATCACGGCTCTGGCGGCTGTCGGCGCCCAACAGTTAGAACCGATTATTGATCAGGAACTTTTAGCGCCAATGATGCGAGCTCTGCTGGCGGACCGCTTCAAGATGACGTATCACACCGAAGAACGGACGCTCACGGCGTATTCGCTGGTCGCCGTGAAACCGAAGATGAAGAAGGCCGCCCCGGACAGCCGGATCTTGTGCAAAAGCGCGCCTGCGCCGTCATCCGCGCCGCCTCGTTCGATGGCGTTGACCTGCCAGAACACGACCATGGCGCAGTTTGCGGAGCGGCTGCGCAATATGGCTCCCGGCAGTTTGAACTTGCCGGTCCTGGACGCCACGGGGCTCGAGGAAGGTTGGGATTTTGCTTTCACGTTCAACCCATTCCCCCAGATGAACGGCCCTGCCCGCGGTGGCGATGGCGGACCGCCCGGCGGAGTTCCGCTGGCGTCGGATCCGAGCGGCGACTATACTATTTTCGAGGTCGTGGAAAAGCAGCTCGGGCTGAAGCTGGAAAAGCAGCCGCGCTCGATGCAGGTGGTCGTGATCGATCACATCGAGCGGAAACCAACCGACTAGGCCCTACTGCCGGCACTCGAAATTCGCCGCATCCTCCGTATCGCCCTGGCCTTTGTAGTGCGCATGCAGCGGATACGCGCACAGCGGCCGGCTCCGGCCAGGGAACGCGCGACCTGTCGCCTTGATGCTCTCCGGAGCAACGCTTTTCTCCACCCATTGCACTAGCGCGCTCAGAGCATCGAAGCTATCTAGCGCCTCCGGACCCCCGCTGCAGTGTCCCATTCCCGGCACAAGATACAAGCGGCTCCAATTGCGCACCTGTTCTGGGCCGCCATTGGCCTTCGCCATCCGCTCGTAGTAATCGACAGTATCGAGGGCCGAAAACCACGGATCGCTCGCTCCATGGTAGAAGATCAACTTCCCGCCGTGACTGGAAAACGTGTTCAGGTTCGTCCAGCGCGAAGTCGCCGTCAGGCTCTCGGCTGGGTCTGCTAGCGCTCGCTCCACGGCGTCATCCACGTTCATTCCTACGTCCGTGAAAGCCGGTCCCACCGGATTCAATCCGCCGTGAAGCAAACCCGGGATGCCCTGCGTCGATGCGATCCCCGTATCGAAGAGAAAGCCCGGATATGCCTGCCTCCCCTTCGAGTCCTTCGGTCCGGCGAAAGCCTTCCCGAGCGCCGCCGCTTGCTCTATCGAAAGACAGCCCTCGGTCTTCGCCCCTTTACAGACCAGCGTCTTTGGATCGAACCGGCATCCCTGGATGTTGAACACCATGCGATCCTTCACGCCGTCTGCCGCATCGCAAGCCTGAAGCAGGCCCTCGATCACGGTCTTCTTGTCGCCATCCGATAGCGCATTGCGCGTCACGGGCAGCCCCTTGTCATCCTTCGGCGCGATCTCATTCAGGGTGACCGCGACCCAACGATCTCCGATGCCGGAGAAGTTGGTCCGCATCGCCGGCGCGCCGGCCAGAATGCCGTCGAAGTACGTCGGATAGCGCTCCGCCATGAGCATCGCTTCGCGCCCGCCTGTTGAGCAGCCTGCAAAGTAGGAGTGCTCCGGCGCCGTGCCATAATGCTGCGTGACGATGCGCTTCGCGATCTCCGCCACACGCCCGATTGCAGCGTACGCGAAATCGATGGTCGCTTGCTGGTCCTGTGTGAAGCCCGCGTCAAATGCGTTCCGGCCCTGATGGCCGGTATCCGTGCTTGCCACCGCAAATCCACGCGCAAGCCCAGGCTCGCTCCCGGCTGCGGGCGCGCCGATCGGCGTCTGCACTGATCCGTTCAGGCCGCCACCGCCCTGCATCAGGAAACTTCCATTCCATTTCTCAGGAAGTGCCACGGCGAATCCGATTCCATACCCCGTTCCGCCTGTGCCCGTCCGCCGGTCGATCATTCCGTCGAGGCGGCAGTAAGCGGGCAGCTTGGCGCTGGAAGCCGGTCCTGCTGGACCGGCAGCAGCCGTCGAACCCGCCGGAATCCACTCCGCCTTTGTGACCGTCAGCGCCACGCCCGCGACTTGCAGTTTTGTTAAGGCCGCGCAAGCCTCCGGCGGCGCTGCGGTCTGCGCGATCACCGGCATACCCAAAATGCAGGCCGCCAAACCAACCCTCGAAATCCCTATCATCGTCCCTCCCTCGGGCCCTGCCCTTTTGTCGATGGTATATCATCAGCCTCAGAGTCATGCCTCCTCTTAACCGCCGCGAAACGATGCAACTGCTGGGAGCCGCCGCCGCGTCTCAAGCCATCGCCGCGCCATCCTCCGACATCTGCTTTCTCCCCGCGGTGGAAATGGCCCGGCTCATCCAGCGCAAGAAGCTGAGCGCGCGCGAAGTCATCGAAGCTCACTTGAATCAGATCGAGCGAGTCAATCCCAAAGTGAACGCCATCGTCACGCTCACAGCCGAGCGCGCCCTGGAGAACGCGCGCAAGGCCGATGAAACGCAAGTCCGCGGCGCCAGGCTCGGCCCGCTGCATGGCCTGCCCGTGGTCCACAAGGATCTGCACGATACCGCGGGAGTGCGCACCACCTATGGCTCGCGCATCTTCAAGGACAACGTGCCCAAGCAGGACGCTATCATCGTGGAGCGGATCGTCCAGGCGGGAGCGATCGCGCTCGGCAAAAGCAACACGCCCGAATTCGGCGCCGGCTCGCAAACCTTCAACGAAGTCTTCGGCGCTACTCGCAACCCCCATGACTTGACGAAAACATGCGGCGGCAGCACGGGCGGCGGCGCGGTTGCGCTCGCCTGCGGCATGGCGGCCATCGCCGATGGCAGCGATTCCGGCGGCTCGCTTCGCAATCCCGCCGCGTTTTGCAACGTCACCGGACTACGCCCCGCGCCTGGCCGCGTTCCTATCGCCGCTCAGGGCAACGCCTGGTCCACGGTCTCCGTCCAAGGCCCCATGGCGCGAACCGTCGCCGACGTTGCTCTGCTGCTCAGCTCCATATCAGGTCCGGACCCGCGCTGCCCCATTTCCATCACGGAGCCCGGGGCCAGGTTCAGCGGGAATCTCGAGCGCAGTTTCAAAGGCGCTCGAGTCGCGTGGTTCAAAAACATGGGTGGCATCCCGTTCGATCCCCGGATTCTAAGCATCGTGAATGCGCAGCGCAAGGTTTTCGAATCTCTCGGCTGCGTCGTGGAAGAAGGCGAGCCGGACTGGACGGACGCCTTCGAAAGTTACGATACGCTCCGCGCCTGGGGCTACGCTTCCACGCAAGCCGCTAACGTCCGCGAGCATCCCGATCTTGTGAAAGACACGATCCACTGGGAAGTCGAGCGCGGCTCTAAGCTCTCCGGCGCCGATGTCGCGCGCGCGCTCGGGTTGCGCAGCCAGGTCTGGAACCGCATCCGCGCATTTCAGGAGAAGTACGAGTACTTTATTTCTCCCACTACGCAGGTACTGCCGTTCGATTTGAACCAACCCTATCCAACGGAAATCGAGGGCGTCAAGATGTCGAGCTACATCGAGTGGCAGAAGTCATGCATTTTGATCTCGGCGCTCGAGAACCCGGCCATGTCCGTGCCCTGCGGCTTTACTCCCGAAGGCCTGCCGGTCGGCCTGCAGATCGTGGGGCGCCATCGGGACGAATGGAGCGTATTGCAACTCGCGCACGCGTTCGAACAGGCCGCAAAGCGCCCGGCTACACGGCCTTTCGCTGCGCTTTAAGGCCTCGTTCCCCCGAAGCCGGTTTCTTAGCGTTCTTCGGCTGCAACAACCGGCTCACGGCGCGCACCAGGTGTTGCACTTCGTTCGCACTCTTCTGAATTACGCAGTCCGCGCCGGTGTTCTCCTGGCTGAAACCCAACGAGTCGACAAAGCCGGACAGCAGGATAATGGGCGCCTCCGGACTCTGCTTGCGAAGCCGCGAGATTAATTCCAGTCCGTCCATGCCCGGCATCTGGTAATCGGTAATCACCAATTCGAATTTCTGCCGGCTGAAGACATCCAGGGCTTCTTCACCGCCCCGCGCCATCGTGATTCGATGGCCGTGCTCTTCGAGCACGCTCTTGCGAGCCTTCAGGCCGTTCCAGTTGTCGTCGACCAGCAGAATTCTTCCGTGTGCGGAAGGTTCAGAAAGTTTACGAACAGGCATGTTTCTCTCAAATTGCGGGCGCCGCGCGAATCGGCTCTGCAAAAACCGCGCGCCCGTCGCCTTAATGCTGTCCAGCGCGGCGCCGCCTTCCTTCCCCGATTGCGCTCTACTTCGCTCCGATGTAAATCAACGGGAGGTTAACAAGAGTGAAACATCGCTGTCAAACGGTTTGTAACAAACTCAAAAGCGGAAAGATTGAGAGCTTGACTTTACACGCGCTTTGTCGAGGGCCGACGCGCCCTCTGCGGCTACTACTCCACCGCGCGCGGGGCCGTGTAGCCTGGCTTCGCGTGAACTTCGTACTTGATGGGCTTTTGCTTCTCGTCCACCACTCTCAAGGGCTGATTGTTCTCCGGATTCACCAGCTCAACCTTGATCTTGCGGAACTTGCCGTCGCGCGTCTGGTTGGTGGGAGTGTAGGTCAGCACGTACTGGCTCCGCAGGGCCTGATGGATCGCTTGGAAGATTCCCGGAAACTCGCCGTAGAAGTGCGGAAAGAAAGCCATCCCGCCGCTCTCGGTGGCGAACGTCCGCATTTGATTGTCGGCTTGCAGGAAATCCAACTCTTGAATGGCGCCGATCATTCCCATGGCCTCGGCGCGATCGCGGAGAGATTGCATCAAGCCCAATGCGTAAATCGGCACTCCCGCTTCCTGGATGGCACGCCGCGTCTTATCGAAGGTCAGCTTACTGAAGGTATCCACGCCCGAGGAAATCAGCAAAATGGCCTTGCGGCCCTCGATGTCCTGCATTCGCTGGGCCGTGTCCACCAGCGCATCGTAGAGATTCGATTCCGAAAAACCGGCGAAGCGCATCCGCTGAAGCGCGTCATACGTGTCTTGACGATTGGTGCTGAAATCGGAAAGCATTTCCGGCTTCAGATCGTAGGCCACAATGGCGACGTAATCCTCGGGCTTGAGCGTCTGGACAAAACCATAAGACGCTTGCAGCGTCTGAAACCATGTCTCGGAGTAAAACCGCTGGTACCGGTTCGAGAACTCGATCACCATGGCGATCGTCATCGGCGCCTCGCCGATGGAATAGCTCGAAACATGCTGCGGAACGTTGTCTTCCAGAACCCGGAAGTTGCCTTGCGGGATCTTGGGGATGAAGTGGCCCCGGTTGTCGAGCACCGATACGTCCACGGTGACGGTGATGGCGTCCGTCGAAAACGTGGGAGCGCCCGCGGGTGTCGCGTCCTTATCCTTCTTCGAGTATTTCGAAGGTATCTTCGGCTGTTCTACTTCCGGCGCGGGCGCTGCGCCCTTTTTGGGGCGCGCGACCGTTTCCGTGCCCGAGTTTCCGGGACCTTGGCCGCGCAAAAACAGCACAAAGCCCAGCGTGCAAGCGGACAAAGCGGCGAGGATTCGTATCGACCTCATGATCGCACTATATCACCAACATGGATGCGCGCCGGGCACGGTGCGTTTCCCTGTGTTCGCTACACTAATGACTACGCCATGAGTCTGGAGATCCACGAAACCATGCGGGAAGGAATTGCGGTTCTTTCTCTCAAGGGCCGCCTTACCGTAGGGGAGTCTAGCGCCATTCGGCAAAGGGTCAACGACTGCGCCGCGATCGGCCGCGTCAACGTCATCCTCGATCTCTCGGATATCGATTACGTCGATTCCACCGGCCTGGGCACGATGGTGATTTGCTTCACCACGCTCAAAAAGCAAGGCGGCGCGCTCAAGCTCGTCAATCCCAGCAAGCGCAACGTGGAACTGTTGCTGCTCACCAAGCTCCACACCGTGTTTCAAGTCTTCACTGAGGTGCAGGACGCCGTCAACAGCTTCTTTCCAGGCCGCGAGATCAAGCGCTTCGACATTCTCCAGTTCGTCAAGGAACACGCCGCCGAGGAGACAGAGCAGGGAAGTTAGCGTTTCTCTGATGCGCCAATAACTTGGCAGAATTTTTTCTCTCTCCGCCCAATCGCCGCCGGAATCAAATACCCTGTTTGTTGGGGAGGTGTCGCCGGATTAGCCGCGACTCTGCCCGAAGGAAATCGAATGTCCAACGTTGTTGATGAGCGGCGCCGGGTCTGCGCCGAAGTTCCGCTGAGCGAGGCGCAGATTCGCGAGCAGATTCTCCGCATCGGACGCCTTCTTTTCGAGCGCGGCTGGATCGCTGCCAGCGATGGAAACGTTTCCGCCCGCCTGCCGGACGGCGGAATTCTGGTCACGCCCGCCGGCGTCTGCAAAGGCATGTTGGAATGCGGCGACTTGGTGATCTGCGATCTCGATGGCCGTAAACTCGCGGGAGCCAGATCTCCCACCACCGAACTGGAAATGCACCTCACCGTCTACCGGATGCGCGAAGACGTCAGCGCCGTGGTCCATGCCCATCCGCCGGCCGCCACCGGATTCGCGGCTTCCGGGCGCGAGTTGAACGTCGGCTTCCTGCCCGAAGTGATCGTCCGGCTGGGCTCGGTCCCGCTCGTTCGCTATGGCACGCCGGGAACTCCCGCGCTGAGCGAAGCGATGGCGCCCTACGTTGCCTCGTATGACGCTGTCCTGCTCGCAAACCACGGCGCCGTGGCGTGGGGCGAGAATCCGATGCAAGCGTTTTTCCGCATGGATACGCTGGAGCATTACGCTCGCATCACGCTGATCGCCCACCTGCTTGGTGGACCCCGCCCATTGCCTCGCGCCGAGATCGCTAAATTGTTCGAGGCGCGCGCGCGGTACGGCGTAAAATCCAAGAGTCGCTTCGAGCCGGGCGCGCCCCTGTGCGCTGAAGACCTGGCGTCCTGCAACGGCGTGGCCCCGCCACAACGTGAACTAACCAAGGACCAGCTCATGGCCGCGATCGACGAAGCCCTAAAAGTCCGCGGTTTGTGATAAGACTGAGGCCATGAGATTGCCTCTTGCGCCTCTCCTTTTCGCCGCAGGTTCCTTCGCTACGCACGTTGCGGGGCAGGGAATCGACTACGCCAAGATCGAAATCCTCACGGAAAAACTAGCTCCCAACCTCTACATGCTCTCCGGCTCAGCGGGAGCCGATCCCGCGCATGAGGATGCCGCCGGCGGCCGCATCGGCGTGCTCGCCGGCCCGGATGGCGTCTTCATGGTCGACTCCCAATACGCGCAGCTCACCGACAAGGTGCTCGCGGCGATCCGCAAAATCAGCCCAGAGCCGATTCGTTTTCTGGTCAACACCCACGTCCATCCCGACCACACCGCCGGCAACGCCAGCTTCGTCAAAATGGGAGCCGTGCTTTTTGCCCGCGAAGAGCTGCGCGAGGAGCTCGATCGTCCGCCGGCCAATGCCGCTCAGACAACCGCACGCGATCCCGCCAGGCTCCCCGTTGTGACGTACGGCATGGGCGATCCTGTGAAGCTTCGGATCGACGGCGAAATCGTCGACCTGATTCCGGTTCGCGCGGCCCACACCGGCGGTGACACCATGATCCGGTTTGAGAACGCCGACGTCATCATGATCGGCGATTTCTACCGCAACTACGGCTATCCCTTTATCGATGTCAATAATGGCGGCACGTTGAAGGGCGCCTTGGAAGCGCTCGACCAGACCATGAAGCTGGCCGGCCCGAACACCAGGCTCATCCCCGGCCACGGCACGATCATCCATCGGACCGACATCGTTCCTTACCGCGACATGATCCTCGACATTCGCGCCAGGGTGCAACAGATGATCGATCAGGGCAAAAGCGAGCAGGAAGTTCTGGCCGCGAAACTGACGGCGTCCTACGACGCGAAAGTCCCCGGCGGCCAGTTGCCGGCCGGCGGCGGCACAAGCGCCGACCGCTTTATCCGCATGGTTTACTCCCAATTGAAAGGCAGCCAGTAAACGACCGTTGTGGCGCAGGCACTCTTGCCTGCCGTCGTGTCGAGACCTGCGGAATCGACCGCTGAAGGCTACTGTTTGCCGCCCGCCGGGCGCACGAAGTTGTCGTTCGAAACCTTCGTCTCTTTTCCCTGCGCGTCCATCTGCCGCGCCGCCGTGAGCGCATCGAGCATCATATAGTTGCCTTCGTGGCAGGCGTACTCGTACACTGTGTAGCTCTTATCCAACTGGTAGGGCATGTGGATCGTCCACGGCTTGGTCCACGTGTTTGGATCGTCGATGGTCAGGTCGTAGCTCAGATTCTCGGGGCCGGTGCGCGTAAAGCGCTCAATCAGCCGCGCGGCCTCGCTGAAGTAAGCCCCCGCCGCGCCAATCTTGTTGTTGATGTTGGTCGTCTCCACCACCAGCGTGTTGCCTTCCCAGTGCCCGCGCGAATCGCCCATGTAGGTCTGGACGTCCTTGCCCACATGCGGTCGTCCGTCCAACGGAATGATGCGCGACTCGTGAATCATCTCGTTGCGGATCACCACCAGCCCGGGAGACTGAATAATCTGGTTGCCGAAATTGTAAAGCGTCGGCAACATGCTGCTCACCATTCCGCGCGTGATGCAGCGGCTATAGATGTCGAAGTCTTCCCA
>DASQJB010000199.1:0-5034 GCA_035631295.1 Bryobacteraceae bacterium
CCGTTGTGGAAAACGTGTTCCAGGTGATCACTGACGTCCATCATGTTCTGCTTGCGGGAAACGCGTATATCTATCTGTTCCCCGCGCGCGACTGGTCGGATATTTACTCGCTGCAGATCTCCTCGGGCACGGTCACCGCCACAAGCGCTATTTACAATGGCCGCGTTCCAAGGCTGTATTACGAAGACAATTCCATGTACGTAGGCGGCAACTGGTTTTCCAAATGGGACATTTCAAAGGGCGTCGCCAAGGTAGCGACTTTTTTCATAAATTTCAACACTTGCGGAAATCTCTGGCTGACCGAGGATGGCCGCCGTCTATTCACGGCGTGTGCTACCGCGTACACGGCAGGCGATATTCCCGCGCAGGACGCGCGGTACAACGGAACGCTTTCGAATGCGACCAATCTGGTTTGGGCTGACGAATCCTCGCAGCAGCATTTGACGCGGTTATCTCAAAATCTAATGGCGGCTTATACAGCGGCTCACTGACCGCCGGAGACAGTCAAGTGCAGATATATAGCGACAATTATCTGGGTTATTCCGGCGCCATCCCGCTCCCGCCGTACACCGTTGGGGGGAAGTCTTTCCCTGCACACCGCCAATTCGTGTTTTGGAATAAGGATGAAAGGGCACTCTATGATGAAAGGGCACTCTATATTGTCACCCAAGCGGATTCCGCGGCCAATTTGTTTGTCAGCACGGCCGTGGCGCCGCTGTCTCCGTCCGCGGCTCTCCAACCTAGCATCACTTCGGTAGTGAACGCCGCCACCCAGCAGCCGGGCCGCATTACACCCGGCGAAATCATCACTATCTACGGAACTGGTCTTGGCCCCGCGTCCGGCGCCTCCTTCACCGTCGACCCGGTTGCAAACCTGGTGAACTTCAATCTTTCCGGCACGCAGGTTTATTTCGCGGGCCAACCCGGTCCGGTGCTTTACGCTTCCGCGACTCAAGTGAACGCGGTGGTCCCCGACACGCTGGGAAGTTCGGGCCAGGCCGAGCTACAAGTCGCAATCCAAGGAATTCTTTCGAGCGGCGGCAACCTCCCGGCGGCTACGGCTGTTCCCGGCATCTTCACGATAGACGGCAGCGGGGCGGGCCGGGCTGTCGCACTCAACCAGGACGGGACTATCTGCGATGCCCGCCACCCCGCCGCTACCGGTTCTTGCGTCACGATTTACCTTCACAGAAGGTGGTTCCCTGACGCCAGGTGGAACGACGGGCTCCGTAACCGGCTCTGTTTTAGAGCGGCTGAGCCAAATCGCTAGCGTCACTGTGGGCGGACAGCCTGCGACGGTCACGTTCGCTGGCGCAGCTCCGTACTTTGTCGATGGCGTTGGCCAACTCAATATTCAGCTTGCGCCTAATACGCCCACCGGGCCAGCTCAGCCTGTGATCCTCACAGTCGGGATTAATAGCAGCCCAGGCACGGCGACCATTGCCGTGCGCTAGTCGCAAGCTGGAGTGCTCGGAAGGGTCAGGGCCGGCTAGGGAAACCGATTCCCTGAATGACTAGACCTAATTTGCGCGAATCCGGGGGGGCCGACAAGGTTTTGTCCACGGTGAGCGTGACGGTGACGCTGGGCGAAGTTATGGAGGCGGGCGCGGAGGCGGCATAGAGGCCGGGGCCGGGAATTTGCTTTTCGATTGCCTGCCGGCCATTGATGAAGATGCGGAGTAGGCGGGCGGGCGCGCCGTTCGGCACGTAGAAGGAGATCTGGAGCGGCTCGGGACCGACGGGCGGTTTCAGGAGGAGCTTGGCTTCGCCTTCCATCCAGCCGTCGGGTGAAAGTCCTGAGACTATTTGCGAAGCTGCCGCGGGCGACTTCGGATCGATGTATGTGAGCCGAGGCTCGATGGCGATGGCGGAGCGGATGCGATCGATCGGGCTGGTGGAGATTTCGAAAGGTAGAAGGCCGGCGCCGGCGGAGTAAACGGATCGGCCATCGAGCGAGATCAGGCGCAGAGGAATGCGAGGAGCGATTTCGGCTTGTGCGAGCGGCGCCAAGGGGACTCCGGGCCGCAGAGGGTTTCCCAATTCGCTGGTCACGACGATGTCGCCCGGTTGAATCTCTTGATTCTTGGCGAGGGGCAAGGCGCCGCCGGATTCGAGATACCAGCGGAAACCCCAGTCGCCGTCGATCCAGACGCGGCGCGAGGCGGCGTCGCGAAGGAACTGGGAAGCGTAATCGCGATACGCGCCCCAGTGTTGATAGTTCACGATTGCCAATGTGAGAGCGAGGCCGAGTTGGAGGACGATTCCAGCGGCAGTGACTAGGGGAGGAAGGGCATCGGCCAGGAGAATCGCCACCGGCGCCGCGAGTGGGAGCAGATATCGCGCAGAGCCTACGAAAAATACGGCGACGGCACAGACGAAAAAGATCGCGATCCACCAGCCGGGGAATCCACGGCCCAGACACCGCAGCAGGAGCCAGACGCCTGACGCGAAGGAGATCCAGAAGAGCGGATTAGGGTTGTAGATCGCCGCACCAAGCGCGGCGGCTGCGGCGACGGCCCACTGCCAGCGGGGGGACCGGGCGATAGCGGCGATGACGACGAGCGGCGAAACGATCCAGCCGAGATGAACGATCAGGGCAGCGGCGGCGTGCACCTTTCGTTTTAGCGATTCGAAATCGTAGGCGCTTAGGTAGCCGGCAAGCATGGAGGCCGGCAAGGTTCCGCCGGTGGAGCGCTCCCAAATTTGCCAGGCTGCGAGGATCGCGGGAGCGGCAAAGGCCGCGGCCCAGGCTGCGATCCAACGGCGGCGCTTTTGCCAAAGGAAAACGGCGAGGATGGGCGCGAGGAAAATGGCTTGATACGCCGCTAGGGCGGCCAGGCCGGCCGAGGCGGCCGATGCAGCGAGGGCGGCGTAAGATCCACGGTCGACCGCGTGGACGAAAAAGGCGATGGCACACATCCAGAACGCTAGAAAAGGCAGATCGGCTTCGAGCGAGTTGCCGTTGACGATGAAGGCGGGCACAGCGCAGAAGAGCAGCGTCGCCGGGACGGGCCGCTTTGCGAAGCGGCGCGCTAAAGACCACATGGCCGCGACTGCGGCTATCGAGAAAAGCGCGTAGGCAAGATGAAACGGGGCCTCGCGCACGTCGCCCAACAGGGCCAGCAGAGCGCCGAGGATCCAGGAGTTGAGGGGAGGATGGGACTGGCCGCGCATATCCACCAGGTCGCCGAGGAAGAAATAGCGCGTGTGAGTGGGATGGAGGGGATCGATTTGGGCGTGCTCGGCTCCGTAGAGGTAGTAGAGATCGTCGCCTTGAATCGCTTGGTGAAGAAAGGGCGCGCGCAGCGCCAGGATCAACGCGGCGATCAGAAGATACTGCTTCACCACTTAGCGGGGACGCCGGGCTGGAGCGTCCAGACCTCAGTTTGCGGGATGTCGCGGATCAACTCGGCGAGCTGCTCGGGGCGGCCGGAGAGAGCGGGGAAAGTTCCAAAGTGCACGGGAACTACTCGGCGGACGTTCAGCATGCGGCAGGCGAGCGCGGCTTCTCGCGGGCTCATGGTGTAGAAATCGCCGATGGGGAGAAAGGCTAATTCGGGATGATAGAGGCGCGCGATGAGCTGCATGTCGGAAAAGACCGTGGTGTCGCCGGCGCAATAGACGGAGCGGCGGTCGGGCAGGCGCACGACGTACCCCGCCGCCTCGCCTCCATAAATGATTTTGCCGTCGTCGAGAATGCCGCAACTATGGACTGCGTGAGTCATGGTGGCGGAGATCGGGCCAACGACAGCCGTACCGCCTTTGTTCATGCCGATGGTGTTTTTGACTCCCTTGGATTCCAGCCAGTGCGCGGTCTCATAGATGGCTACGACAGGCGGACTGAATTTTTGGGCGAGCGGCAGGACGTCGTGGATGTGATCGAAGTGGCCGTGCGAGACGAGGATGGCGTCGACGCGGTCGAAGTTGTGATCTTTGGGATAGCTGGGGTTGCCCTCAAGCCAGGGATCGACCAGCACGACTTCGCCGGATTCGAGGCGGATTTTGTAGGTCCCGTGCCCGAGCCAGGTGATTTCGATCATTTATCGATTTTACTAGCTGTCAGCTAGCTATCAGCTGTCAGCTTTGATTTGAGCTGTAAGCTTTAGGCTTTGGCTTTAAGCTATTAGGTTGGGGTGAGTCGGAGCGCTCAGAGTCACCGTAGATGCTACGTGCTGGCATAACCGGAGGGGGTTATGGCAGGCATGCCCGCGCGCTGTTGCGCGCGCTGGTGCGGCTGGATCGGGACGCACGCTACACGCTTTTTGTCGATTCCGAGGAAGCCGCGGAGCCGTTGCCGGAAGGGTGCGAAGCGCGCCTTCTGCACGCTTCTGTTCCCACCGTGGAAGTTGCGTCCGACGATGGTCATCGCTCGCTGCGGGACATTTGGCGGAAGTCGCGGGCGCTGTCGGCTCCAGAGTTCAGCGTGGTGCTGTTTCCGACGATCTATAGTTATGTGCCGGTGTGCTGGGGCCAGCGCGGAAACTGGTGATGATGCACGACGTGATTGCCGAAACATTTCCGAAGCTGACCGTGCCGCGGCTATCGGCGCGCGTATTTTGGAATGCAAAAGTCGCGCTGGGGAGGATGCAAGCGGACGCGTTGATCACGGTTTCGGAATATTCGCGTGAGTGCATCCTGAAACGTTTCGGGGGCGATCGGAGCCGCATTCATGTGGTGGGCGAGGCAGCCGATCCGATTTTTCGCAAGCTCGAATTCCCTGCCCCGACGGCGCGCTTGAAGGAACTGGGGCTGGATGGAACGCGGCGGCGAGCCGTGTATCTGGGCGGGCTCAGTCCGCATAAGAATCTGATCGCGCTGGTGAATGCTTTCCGGGAAGTGGCGGGGCAACCCGAGTTTTCGGACTTGATTTTCGTGATGGTGGGCGATAATTCGGGCGATTCGGACTGCCGGCTGTGGAGGCGGCGGCTTGTGGATGCCCGGTGATCGCGACCAAAGCGAGTCCGTTGGAAGGATTGCTTGAAGGCGGGGGAATTTACATCGAGCCGACGGAAGGGGAGATTGCGCGCGCGCTGG
>DASQJB010000200.1:0-69043 GCA_035631295.1 Bryobacteraceae bacterium
ATACAAGCGCATGCCTGTCAGCTTCCGCGACAGAAACGCCAGGAGGTCGACTGTGGACACATCCGCCCAATGGAGATCGTCCATGAACAGAATGACGGGAACGATTCGAGAAACTTCCTCGAGGAATGACGCCATCTCGCGCTTCATTCGCTCGCGCGAGGCGACCCTTGCTTCCATGACGATGCTCGCGAAGCCGGCATCGGCCGAAGCCCACAGCGGCGCGACGCGCACGTACCACGTGGGCGCGATCAGCCTCATTAGCTCGGCCATCTCCCTGCTCCATGCGCCGCTGAGCAACGTATCCAGCGCCTCAAGCACCGGCAGGTACGCTTCCGCCTCGCCAAGCCGCTCCGAACAACGGCCGATCGCGGTGGCGCATGGGATTCCTCGAGCGCGCCGTCCGGCTTGAAGCTGCTCGAAGAGAGTTGTCTTGCCGATACCGGGTTCGCCCGTGACAAACATCACCTTGCCCTGGCCGGCGAAAGCCGCGTCCATACTCGCCAGCAGCTCTTCAAGCTCGTGGGCCCGGCCCACGACATTGCCTGAAAATGTTTCAGCGGACGAACTGAGGGTACACTTGGTCGCGAGTGCAGCGCGTGCGTGCTCCAACCGCTCTTCCCAGGAGTTTGCCGCCGGGGCGTCTTTTTCGGCGCCTCCGAGCGCACGTACGTTTCCGAGAAAGCGGTAGCCTTGGCCGGAAACCGTCTGAATCAGCGGCAATGGGCCCTTGTCATCGAGGGCCTTCCGCAAGACCGTGAGATTATGCGCGAGATTACCCTCTTCGACGACGGAATCCGGCCAGACAGCGCGCATCAACTCGTCTTTGGTGACCAGTGTTCCGTGGTTTTCGACCAGCAGACACAGCGTGTCGAACACCTTCGCGCGGAGAGGAACCGGGTGCCCGTCCCGCAGGAGTCTTCGTTCGCTGACTTCGAGGCGGAAGGGGCCGAACTCGTAGATCTGCTCGGTTTTCATTCCTAGGTCGGGAGTTCTCCGGACTGAAACAGGGCTCGTTCTCTAAAGTATTAAGGATCTTCAGGAGCAGCGCAAGTGCGTGCGTCCGAGGATTCATTCTTGGTTGCACAACCGCGCCACGCTGTGTTGTACGCCGAGTCAGTGGCGAGCGGGGTCGTCCCACGCCTGAAACTTACAGGAGGCCGCCTTAACGGTTCCGCCCCTCACAATCCTCCGACTTCAGCGCCTTCAGAGACCTCCCGATCGGATCCCGCTCTTCGCGCTTTCCTTCCTCTATCACGACCGCTCGCCAGAAATCGCCGATTCCGACTCCTGAGCTACACGCTATCCTGAAGTTAATCCCCATGCAACATGAGGTTGTCGAGGCCGAAGGCCACCTGATCGATTCCCACTTAATGGAGCAGATTTTCGACACCGTCGTCGAATATGACGGCCAGTTCGAGGTACAGGAGTTCCGGATCGGGCGCACCAATGCCGAGCCGTCGCATCTGCGGCTGAGGGTGTCGACAGAACAACCTGACGACATGGAGCAGTTGCTCAGCCGGCTGCTGGAGCTTGGCTGCACTCCCGTGGATACCGGCGATGCCGAGCTTGCCGTTGTCGAGCGCGACTGCTGCGCCCCCGAAGATTTCTATTCCACCACTAATCATCGGACGATGGTGCGCTGCCAAGGCGAATGGTACGAAGTGCAGGATCAGCGCATGGACGCCATGATCGTGATTTTGGAGGGGACGGCCGCGTGCCGCCGCTTGCGCGATCTGCGCAAGGGAGACGAGGTTGTGGTGGGCATGAACGGAATTCGCGTGATGCCCGAATCGAAGGAGCGCGACCGCCTGGCCTTCGCGTTCATGAGCAACGGCATCTCTTCGGAGCGCCAACTGGAAACCGCCGTGCGCCAAACCGCGACTTTGCTGGAACAGACGCGCGCGGAAGGCAAGAAGATTGTCGTGGTGGCCGGACCTGTGGTGGTGCATACGGGAGGGGCGCCCGCGCTGGCCGAGCTGATCCGCGGCGGCTGGGTAAGCGCGCTGCTAGCGGGCAATGCCCTGGGCGTGCACGACATCGAAGCCGCATTGTTCGGCACTTCGCTCGGAGTCCGGCAAAGCGACGGCCGCCAGGAAGAGCATGGCCATCGCAACCACATGCGCGCCATCAACGCGATCTACCACGCGGGCGGGATCAAGCAGGCGGTCGAATCAGGCCGTCTTACCAGCGGAGTGATGTACGAGTGCGCCGTCGCGGACATCCCGATTGTGCTAGCCGGCAGCTTGCGCGACGACGGCCCTCTGCCTGACACCATCACGGACATGAACCGCGCTCAGGACGCCTACGCCGAGCAGCTGAAAGGGGCCGGGCTGGTGCTCTGCCTGGGTTCGATGCTCCACTCCATCGCCGTGGGCAACATGTCTCCGAGTTGGGTGAAAATCGTGTGCGTGGACATCAATCCGGCGGTGGCGACTAAAGTCAGCGATCGCGGCACCGGCCAGGCCATCGGCGTAGTAACCGACGTGGGGCAATTTCTCAGGCTATTGGCCGCTCAACTGCGGCGCGAGGCGGCGGAGACATCGCGGCGGTGAACCAAGGCTACAGGGACGAGCACGCGGAAGCCGGCGTGCGGGCCGAGCTTCCTGAGATCGAGACATGGCCCAACCAATACCGTACCGGCTACGAAATTGAAATCACCATGCCGGAGTTCACGTCGGTTTGTCCGAAGACCGGTTTGCCCGATCACGGCACGCTGACTTTGCGCTATGTGCCGGATCTCTGCTGCCTTGAGCTTAAGTCGCTCAAGATGTACTCCCTGGCCTACCGCAATCTGGGTATCTTTCAGGAAAACGTAGTGAACCGGTTTCTAGAGGACGTGGTCCGCGCCGCTCGTCCTGTTTCGGCGACGGTGGTGGGGGAGTTCGCGGCACGCGGAGGCATTCCCACGAAAATCACGGCGAGCTATTCGCGGCGGGGAAAACCCAAGCGCGCCGCCAGGGGCGGGAGCCGGGCATGAACCCGAAGGCGGAGCCGGGGGTGCGAGCGGAGCCGAAGCCGGAAATAAAAGATGACGACCTCCTAGCTGCGATCCAAGCGGTGCGCGCTCGCGCCCGTGCCCGCGCGCCCCACGGCAATTTGGGATTGGAGGGAGTCGCCGCTCCCGACCTCACTCCGCTGCTCCACGCCCGCGACGCCGCAGAAGCCAAAGTCGCTGCCATTGGAACCGTCAATCCCCGGCCCGCAGGTCTCAAGAATTCCATTGCGCAAGCGTTGAAGAGGTTAATCGCGCGCGCCCTGGACTGGCATGTTCGCGAGCAGGTGGAGTTCAACCAGGCCGCAATGGCCTGCGTGCACGCCACGCTCGAAGCTTTGGCGGAGACCAGCCGCTCCATGGCCGCGTTGGCTTCGCATCACTGCCAGTTGCGCGAAGAAATGGCCGCGCGCGAGCAGCCGTTGCGTGACGCGCTGGAAGAGGTGCGGGACGTTCGCCGCCACTGGGCCGAATGGCGGCCGGCGTTCGAGGAACGGCGCTCGGCGAGCGAGATCCATATTCTGCGCACTATCTCGGAGCTGCAAGCCGCTTTTCAGCATCGCGTCACGCTGCTGGACCAAAGCTATCGGGAACTGGCCCACCAACAGCATGCCAGTTTTACGGCGGAGCTGGAGCGCAACACGATCGATGTGCAGAAGCGGATTTGGCAGGATCTGGATCAGATCCGGCGGGAATACGAAGGGCTTATCTACACCGAGCTGCGTGCATTGCGGCAAAAGCAAGTTGTGGCGCAGGCTTCCGTGCCTGTAGCATCGGTCCGCGAACCTGTGGCACAGGCTTCACCCTGTGGAATCGACTGGATGCGCTTTGCCGAAGTCTTCCGCGGCCCGGAAGACCGCATCCGGGAGCATCAGCGAAAACATGCCGCCCGTTTCGTCGGAGCCGCGCAAGAAGTCCTCGATATCGGCTGCGGCCGGGGCGAGTTCCTCGAAGCCGCGCGGGAGTTGGGCGTGGCGGCGCGCGGCGTCGATTCGAGCGAGGAATGCGTCGCCCTGTGCGCGTCCAAAGGACTGGCCGCGGAGCGCGCCGATCTGTTCGAGTTTTTGGCCGCGTTGCCCGACCGTTCGCTCGGTGGCGCATTTTGCTCGCAAGTGATCGAGCATCTGCCGCCGAACCGCGTGCCGGTCCTTGTCGCGCTATTGGCCGCCAAACTTCATCCCGGCGGTTTGGCCATCATTGAAACGCCTAATCCGGAATGTCTGGCCATCTTCGCCACGCACTTCTACATCGACCCAACCCACACTCGCCCCGTCCCGGCTCCGCTGCTGCGATTTTATCTGGAGGAGGCCGGCTTCGGAGGAATCGAGGTAGAACGCCTTGAGCCCGCCGTGCATTCGATGCCAGCGCTCCAGGAGCTGCCGGCGCCGATGCGCGAAGCCTTCTTCGGCGGTCTCGATTACGCGATCCTGGCGCGGAGGCTGTAGCCTTGGCGCCCGTGGCTTGCACATAATGAAAGCTGTGATTGCCCTTATCGGGATTTTGTTTGCCGGCGCCGCGTACGCGCAGGATTTCTCGGATATTCGCGTGGAAACGATCGCCCGCGATATGCACTTCGCCGAAGGCCCGGTCTGGTCGCTGGAGGGCTTCCTTCTATTCAGCGACACCGTCACCGACCGGATCCAGAAATGGGTTCCAGGAAAGGGTGTTTCGGAGTTCGCCAGCCGGGCTGGCGGCGCCAACGGCAACGCCTACGACGAGCAGGGACGCCTCTACACTTGCGAATTCCGCGACCGCCGCATCACCCGCGCGTCCAAGAACGGCAAAGTCGACGTGCTCGCGGCGCGCTACGAAGGCAAGCGGCTGAACGCTCCCAACGACATCGTCGTTCGACGCGACGGAAACGTCTACTTCACCGATCCGGCCTTCGGCAACCAGCAGGACTCCAAGGAGTTGGATTTCTACGGCGTGTTCCGCGTCACTACCAAGGGCGAGCTTGAAGCGCTCGCGAAGTGGAACACACGTCCCAATGGCATTGCGCTCTCGCCGAATGGCCGCATCTTGTACGTCGCCGATTCCGACCGCCGCTCGGTGCTTGCCTTCGACCTGGATCGCGCCGGCGGGGCCTCAAACGAGCGTGTGTTCCTTCCCAAAATGGAAGGTGTTCCGGGCGGACTGCGCACCGACGAAAAAGGAAATGTGTACGTCGCGGCGAAGTATTTATCGGTTTATTCTCAGCGGGGGGAATTATTGAAGGACATTCATTTGTCGCAATCGCCTTCCAATCTGGCTTTCGGTGATTCGGATTTTTCGACGCTCTACGTCACGGCGCGAAGCGCCGTTTACCGCATCCGCATCGGTGTGAAAGGGGCGTTGCCATATGCGCCGCAGGTACCCTAAGCATCCTCTGCTGGGCGTGGGCGCGCTGATCTTCACGCGCGCCGGGCGGCGTGGCCCAATCTTGCTCGTCGAGCGCGGCGGTAAGCCGCTGAAAGGCTATTGGTCGTTGCCAGGAGGTCTGGTCGAGCCCGGCGAACAACTGGAAGACGCCGTGCGCCGCGAGGTGAAGGAAGAAACCGGCCTCGAAATCCAACCCATGCGCCTGTTCGAAATCTTCCAGCGCATCATGCGCGACGAGCAAGGACGCGTGGAATATCACTACGTGCTGGCCGACTACGTCTGCAAGGTGGTCGGAGGCAACCTTCGCGCCGGCGATGACGTGAGCCGCGCCGAATGGGCGCGCCGGTCCGAATTAGAGCGCTATCGGCTGACCGAGGGCACTCTCGAAGTGATCGAGCGGGCTTTTGAAGCGCGTTAGCGCTCAAATAGTCGCGCTGTGGCGACGCTCTCCGGAGTGGGCTTGAAATTGCGCCCATTGTAGGAGAATTCGAGATGATAGCTCTTCGTGGCTGGAAATATGTCTATCTCGTGGCGCGGCTTGGCTGCGCTGACCCTGTCTTCGCAGGTTTCCTTCTCTTCGGGCGTGAGCGATTTCCTACCAAGAGATGCGGTAACCAGCGGAGCGGTCCAACATTCGCGGCGGTCCCGAACTCGACCTTTTCACCACCACGCTGTAGAGGCTCGTCGCATTCTAAAGCGTTAATGTTGTCAAAGACACTGAAGAACTCCTCGCCTTCCGTCGCCATCAGCACAGGTGCGGGGCAAGGAGGTCCTCAAGGAACAGATCAGTGCAGACAAACCCCTGACCTCCCGTACTGTCCAACGCAAACCAGGACTTCGCGGGTGCTAGGAACCAGGGTTTTATGGCACCGGGATGTTTCAACGCCAGCTTTGTACCAAAGCATGGTCCACCCATCCGGCTTGCGGGTGAGTAGAATCGTACCCCCGAAATTTTCGGAGTGGGGTTCGCAGCCCGTCATCCACAAACGGCATCGTCGCTGTTAGGCGCGATGAAATTGCCGCGGATTCACTCACGAGCTGCCACGAAAAGGGCTCCGGAGAGTGACCCGTGAATACGGGGCAACCCCCGTCGCAGGCGACATCTGCACCCACGACCACGTGACCCGGACATACCGCTTCAAGCAACTTCGCATCCGTCGGCTGCGCGTCGGAAGGAAAAACCGGATTGGGCGGCGACATAGAGACGCCTTGCGGTTCCTGACCCCAAGCGATCGCCGCCGTCAGCGCTATCAACAACGCGCCTTTAACGATCGGTCCCAGGCGGTTCATCGTTACTGATTCTCGTCCGGTGGCGCACCACCGCGACCGCCTCGTCCGCCTCCTCCGCGTCCGCCCCGGCCGCCGGCCGCTCCTGGTTGCGGCAGCGCCATAGCGACCAACTCCGCTCCCCCGCCCTGCTGGCCGCCGACGACCGCCACGATAAACTGCCGGCCGCCCAGTGAGTACGTCATCGTACCGCCGGTCACATTCGCGCCAAACGTCATCTCATAAATCACCGAACCGGTCTTCTTGTCGATGAAGCGGAGATTATCGCTGCCTTCAATCAGCAAAGTCTTGGTGATCAGAATCGGAGAGCGCTGGCCGCCACCCCAATTGCGGGCGTCGACTCCAGCGGCTTTGAGCGCCGGATTGTTCACAATGGTGTCCGCGGGCCTGCCGTTCGGAATCATCCATTCGTGCTCGCCTGTGTTCAAGTTGATCGCCGTGATGCGGCCGTACGGACCCTTGATCAGCGGCAAGCCCATGACATTGGGGCCACCCAACCCTCCGGCGGCAATGTAGGGCATCTCGGACCGCGAGCCGCCCGGCTGAAGCGCGGAGATATAGGGGCTGGTGGTGGAGGGCACGTACAGCATGCCCGTCTCCGCATCCACCGAAGCTCCCATCCAATTGGCGCCGCCGCCTGCGCCGGGAAGTTGAATCGTTCCCAGCTTTCCTCCGTCATCCTTCACAATGGGCGACGTGTAAATCGGGCCGAGAACGTATTGCGAAGCGACCTTCAACGCTTCGGCTTTGATCTCAGGCGTGTAGTCGGCCAGATCCGCTTCTGTCACACCCTGACGATCAAATGGAGCGGGCTTGGTTGGAAAAGGCTGCGTCGGCGAATACCATTCGCCGGGGACTTTGCCTTGCGGCACGGGACGCTCCTCGATCGGCCACACCGGCTGGCCATTGGTGCGATCGAACACGAACAGGAACGCCGACTTATTCACCTGCGCGAGCGCCTTGATCTTTCGCCCATTCACAGTGATGTCGAGCAGAATCGGCGCGGCCGGGATGTCGTAATCCCACATCTCATGATGAATGAGCTGATAGTGCCAAATTCGCTTGCCCGTTTTTGCGTCGAGACAAACGATGGTGTCGGAGAACAGATTTGCACCGGGACGCTGGCCGCCGAATGTGTCTCCGCTCGGCGCTTCCACTGGGATGTAGACGTAGCCCAGTTCGTCGTCGCCCGTAAGCGGTCCCCAGGCTCCGGTATTTCCAGTGAACTTCCACGAATCTTCGCCGGTTTGCGGATCTTTCAACCACGTCTCGACCCCGAATTCGCCGGCTTGCGGCACCGTATGAAACGTCCACAGGAGCTTGCCTGTATGGACATCGTAGCCACGAATATAGCCAGGCGTGTTCAGCTTGGTTGGCAGCGCTACGCCCACGCGCAGCGCGGCGCCGACCACCGCCACATCGCGAATAATGATGGGCGGCGAAGTGGCGCCGATAGTTCCGTTTTCCACCTTGGCGCGATCCAGTCCAGCCCAAAGATCCACATGGCCATCCTGGCCGAAATTCGAAGCGGGTAGGCCGGTTTTGGCGTTCAAGGCGACCAGCTGATAGCCGGGCGTGACGAAGAGGACGCGCTCTTCGCTGCCATCGCTCCAATAGCTGAGGCCGCGATTATTTGCGCGCACCGCGCCGCGCTCCTTGGTGTCGTCGCCACGGTAGAGCCACAGAGTTTCGCCCGTGGCGGCGTCGGCAGCGGCCACCGTCCGTCCCACCCCCGCAGTGAAGTACAACTTCCCGCCCGCCATGAGAGGCGTCACTTCCCAAGCCGCTTGCGGGCTCGGCCCCATGTTCTGCGCCTTCCAGCGCCAGACCACTTGCAAATTACGCGCGTTGGCGGCGTTGATCTGATCGAGCGGCGAATAACGGGTGTTGCCGCTGTCGCCTCCATAAGTGCGCCATTCGCCCACGGCGGGCGCTCCTTGCTGGCCGTGCGCCGGCCTCCAGGTCCAACCGATTAACGCGAGAGCAATGAGAGCGGGCGTCCATAGCTTCAGACGGGTCATTCGTATCCTCCCCAAATCCCCAAGTGTAGGGGGCAAAAGGGAGATTGCGCAAGTGCACGGGCAGGCGCTCCGCGGTGGAATGACCGCGAGCTGGAATCTATTCGAATGGAGAGCCGTCTATCTCTCCGGTTCGCGGGCGCTTGGAACTTCAGCAGTTGATCAAACGCGACAAGGCTTGCCGATTCACCCCTTTAGGGCGTCCACTTGGACTGGCTATGAGGTTGCAGAGTGCCAGCAAGGAGGAAATCATATGCCAGTTAATGAAGACCTCCCGTCGTCTATCATCAGCAAGACACTAATTATTACTGCGGAGCCGCCTGCGCGCAGATGGTCTTGGGTGAAATCGGGGCGGGCCTGCTTCCACAGGACGATCTTTACAACGAGACCCATTCGCACAGCACGACCGAAGCTGGCTGGGCCACGGGACCCGACGGATTGCAATACACGATGAACGATCGCCGGCCGGCGTCCTTCAACAACTGGTTCGCGCTATTTACGCTAGCTAATGAAGACTCGATTTCCCGCAAGATCTGCTGGACGATTCATCACTACAAAGTGGGCCCATCGCGCTGGTCTATGGCTCGCAGCATTGGATTGTGGTGCGCGGCTACGACGCCAGCGCGGCACCCGCGAGCTCGGCCGATAACAGCTACACCATAACCGGTTTCGAGGTGAACAATCCGTGGCCGCCGACTCCCTCGCCCGGGCCGCCTCCGCCCCACAGCGCCGCTGATGGCTGCGGCAGCGGTGGATCGCGCGGCATCGCTAACGAGCACATCAGCTACGCCTCCTGGGAGTCGACCTATATGACGGGCGTTCCGGCAGGACATTGGGCCGGCCAATTCGTCGCGGTTTGCGATCCAGATCCACCGGCACCTTTGCCCGCGGGGACCACGCCGGTGACGCGGCGCTTCGATGGCGCCACGCTGTTGTCGAGCGAGCAATCCGGCCGGCTGGCGGTGGAACTTCTCGATGAGTTGAAGCTGGCGAAGCGCCCTGTTTGGGGGAAGGCGTTGGCGAAGGTCAAGCCGCAGACTCCCTTGTTAGTTCAACGGCTAGACCGAAAGGATTCGTTCTACTACATCGTCCCGTTGGGCGCGTCCGCGGAACGCTCCAGCGCGGCTGTGGTGCTGGACGCCCGCTACGGCGTCTACCTCCAGTCGGCCGCGCTGCCGGAGACGACGGCAGTCATCGGGAGTCTGAGTGCGAAAGCCGCGCTGGAGGCAATCCTCAACCGGCGCTTCGATCTGGAGGATTTCGCGGGGCGCGTTTTGGCGCGGCCCGGCGCGATCTGCTCCTGCGACTCGCTGGTCTGGAAGCCGTGCCTGGAGTCGCTGTCGCCGTTCTTCCCCTTTTATCGCTTCACGGTGGGCGGCGCAACTTTGTATGTGCGCATCGACGGAGCGATATTCACGGCATTGCACGACAATTATCGCGGTCTGTAAACTCTATAGGCAGGTGGAACAAGCGGAAGCTGTCGCTCGGGCTCGGCAGACAATCGGGATAGACGCACGCGCGACCGCGCGGGCCTATCGCGTGCGGCGCCTGGACAGGAGCGGGGAGTTTTACTACCTGGTGGTTTTCGGCGGGCCAGGGCTGACGATCGCCGTTGCGGCTGTGAACGGCGCAAGCGGCGACATCGAGAGCTGGGCAAGAAGCTCTGGCGCACGCGAGCACCTGGAAGTGGACGAGGCGCAAGCTCGGCGGCTATGCCGCGCGACGGCATCCGCCAGCGCGGAATTAGTTTGGAGGCCTGGTCGAGTTTCGCGCTCCCCGCTGTATCCAGTCTGGGAAGTGCGCGCCGGGCGCGAGGTGTGTTACATCGATCAACAATCAAGAAATACTCCGCCATCGACCCGTAGGCGCGCGGAGGCTCTGGATACGCTCACGAGCGCCGAAGCTTCCGGATCATTTCTGAGCCGCCCGTGCCAGCCAAAACATTCGAGATCAACACAAGAGAGCGCCCGGCTCCGGTGTCGTCGAATGCAACGTCGAAGAAAGGATTAAAACTCAAGTTCCATTCGCCGTCCGGGGAAGCCGCCGTCGACCTCCCGGACCAGACTCTCCCGTCATGCTCGGATTTGCACGGATCTGCCGTGCGCATCGCTCAACGAGCGGCGCTACCTTCGTTACAAGAACACCATGGGCTTCGCGGTTTGGATCGATCAAGCGAGCGGAGTGGTGTGGGCACAAGGCACGCACGAATACCGGCCCATGGGCGCGGCCGTGATCGCTGTCACGGATCAATTCCGGACCCGCGACTTCGGCCCGTCGCGCCGCTGCCCGGCCCGGCTGCGCCGCTCGTTCGCGGGGTTTTTCGGATCGCTCGAGGAAGTGAACGCAAGCCTGCGTTCGCGCCGCCGTTGGCGGCTCCGCTCGACTCCTTCTCACTTGTGGTAGGGCCAAGCATGGGGCGAATGGGAGCGATTGCCGGCTCGGCCGTGTTTCTCGTCCTCGCTCCGGGCCTAGTGGCAGGTTGGATCCCTTGGTGGATCTCCGATTGGCGGCTGCAAGCTCCTTTCTTCGGCCTGCCGTTTGTCCGCGTAGGCGGCGGGATCCTCATCGCGCTTGGCGCAGTTGGCTTGTTAGATTCGTTCGCACGCTTTGCATGGCAGGGCGTCGGCACACCCGCGCCGGTCCTCCCAACGCGCAACCTGGTAGTCACCGGGCTATACCGTTATGTTCGAAATCCCATATACGTTTCGGTCGTGAGCGCCATCCTCGGCCAGGCGTTGCTTTTCGGAAATGCGATGCTGCTTGCCTACGGCGGCCTGGTCTGGCTGCTGTTTCACATTTTCGTGCTGGCTTATGAAGAACCTACCCTTCGGAACAAATTCGGCTCTGAGTATGAGGCATTCTGCGGCGAAGTCCCGAGGTGGATTCCTCGCCTTTCTCCCTGGACAGCACCACCGGAGGCCACGCGCCTATGACCGATGATCATTCCAGCATGAGCAGCGTGGATTTGAAATAATGATGGTCCGCCCTTGGGAGGATCTTATGCTCGCTTGTCGCATCCCGCTCACGTTGGCCATCATTTCCGGCCTCGCAGCCGCTCAAACCGAGGACCCGGCCAAAGGCGTTTACCAGCGCACTAAGGTTCACGGTAAATCACTGGAAGGCAATCTTTCCAAAGAACCGTCGGACCGCGATGTTTCCGTATATTTGCCGCCGAGCTATGCGAAGGACGCGAACCGCCGCTATCCCGTGGTCTACTTGCTCCACGGCTACACTAACTCCGATATTGGCTGGTTCGGGCCGGAGTCGCGCGGCTCCTTCGCGAACGGAAACACCATGACCGCTGCGGCGGACAGAGCCTTCACTGGCGGAGGCGTAAGGGAGCTGATTCTCGTGATGCCTAACGCCTACACCATCTACCAGGGCAGCATGTTTTCGAACTCCGTCACCACTGGCGATTGGGAGAGCTTCATTGCGAAAGACCTGGTGGAGTACATGGACAGCCACTATCGCACCATTCCCACGCGCGTCGGCCGCGGTGTGGCGGGGCATTCGATGGGAGGCTACGGCACGATCCGCATTGCGATGAAATATCCGCAGGTGTTTTCAAGCATCTACATTTTGAGCGCCTGCTGCCTGACCGCCAATCTCAATCCGAATTCGCAAAACTCCGCGCGCGCCGAAGCTCTCAAGAGTCCCGAGGAAGCCAAGGGAGCGGAGCGTGGGCTCGCGACGCTGCTCGCCGAGGCAGCGGCCTGGTCACCCAATGCGCAAAACCCACCGTTTTATTTCGATCTGCCGGCCAAAGACGGCAAGATTCAGCCCGCAGTCGTGGCGCGCTGGGTAGCCAATGCCCCACTTGCGATGGTCGATCAATATGCGACGGGTCTCAAAACTCTGCGGATCGGAATCGATGTGGGCGACAAAGATGGCCTGGCGGCCAGCAATCGAGAGCTGAATAGAATATTGAACGGCTACGGCATTCAAACGGCCTTCGAAGTCTACGACGGCGACCACACCAACCATATCGTGGACCGGATGGAAAAAGTTGTCCTGCCATTCTTCGCCAGGAATTTGGAGAGCCATTGAGGGAGGCAATATGCGATTCGCGAATGTCCTGATTTGTGGACTAGCTTTGATGGGCTTGGGAGCATTCCAAGCCTTTGCTCAACAGGCAACGCTGTTCGAGGGCGCGCGCCTCATTACGGGCGATAGCGGCGTCGTGATCGAAAATTCCGCTTTCCTTGTCCAAGGCGACAAGATCACGCGTGTCGGGAAAAAAGGCGAGATTCGCCCGCCATCGAGTGCGGCGCATGTGGATCTCACCGGCAAAACCGTGATGCCCACCTTGGTCGACGATCACGCTCACCTGGGTTGGCAGATCGTCAAGACCAGCCAGATCGGCGCCGACACTTATTCCCGCCAGAACCTGATCGATCACTTACAGCGCTACGCCTACTACGGCATCGCCGCCGTCCAGAGTATGGGGATTGATCCGGGCGACACTCCTTATCTGGTCCGTGCCGATCCAGGTCCCAACGCCGCTCTCTTCCACATCGCGGGCCGCGGCATCGCCATGCCGAACGCGGGTCCCGGACAAGCCTATTGGAAACCTGTCGCCTATGGCGTCTCCACGGAAGCCGAGGCGCGGAAAGCCGTTCAGGAATTAGCGGCCAAAAAAGTCGACCTGGTCAAAATCTGGGTCGACGACCGGAACGGAACCGTGCCGAAGCTCACTCCGCCGCTCTATCGCGCCATTATCGACGAAGCACACAAACACAAAATCCGCGTAGCAGCCCACATTTATTATTTGGCGGACGCCAAGGAACTTCTGCGTTCGGGCGTGGACATTTTCGCTCATGGCATTCGCGATCGCGACGCCGACGACGAAGTCATCGCGCTTTTCAAAGGGCATCCCAACGTCACCGTGATCCCGAACCTGCCGGAGCGCGAAACCACCGAAGACGATTTGCGGTTTGCGGCCGAAACGGTTCCGGCGGCTGAGATCCAAAAAATGCGCGATGCCATCGCGCATCGAAAGCCCGAGGACGTCCAGAAGGCTCGGGACTTCTACGGCGTTCAGGCGCGGAATCTAATGAAGCTCAATGCCGCGGGCGTGCGGATCGCCTTCGGCACCGATTCGAGCACCACGATTGGCTGGGCCGCGCATCAGGAGATGACGGATATGGTCGCGGCGGGACTGCCCCCCGCTCAGGTTCTAGCAGCGGCAACCAAGACCGCGGCCGAGTTGATGAAGCTCGATCAGCTTGGGACAGTCGGGGCCGGCAAGACCGCGGATTTCCTGGTGCTCGACGCCAATCCTCTGGACAACATCAACAACTCGCGCCGCATCGCGAAAGTCTATTTGAATGGAAAGGAACTGGACCGGGCGGCGAAGCGCGCGGCTTGGGTGAGCCAGTAGCGTCAGTTTTCGGAAGGTCGCTCGATGCGATCGATCATCAGCGCGTCCACCTGCCCCTTGGTCGCCTCCAATTGAAGCCCAAGCTGCTCCTGGACGGCTTTGAATAGATCCGGCAGATCGCTATTTTCCGGCCGAGGCACAATTCCGGCCCACAAACGGTCGTCGGGTGCAAACTCCAGGTCGAAATCGTACCGGCCCGAAAGCCCGGTTCGATCCAGAACCGGACGATCCAGCGGCGATCGCTGTAACACTGAGGCAAATTCAGACATGGTCGCGTAGCGCGCCGGCAGCCGAGCAAAAGTGGGCGCCAGAGTAAAGACAAGCGGTGGAGGACCTTGCGGCGTGGCGTCCGGAATAACCGTGCTCTGCTTCAGCTTCGACCCTCCCTTTGCGACGCTCAACGCATAAATCGAGAGTTGCTTCGGCTCTCGATGGAAGGCAAGTTTGTACCGCTCCCTCAGGAGCTCCCGAAGCATCGTCATCTGCTCATCTAAGTTAGGCCGAATCGTCCCCGGCGTTTTTGCAAGAATGTCCCAATGCTCGGAATCGACCCACGCCGGACCGCCTGAAATCGCCTGCGGGCTCAAATCGTAAGCCGCGGCGATAAGCGTTCGAACCGCGTGGTTGTGCGCCTGGAAGCGGTCGGCGCTCTGCATTCTGATCCACCGTCCGTCCCGGGCATCGGGGTCGCTGGGCTTTACTGTCGCCACTTCGAACGCATCGAATTGACGCCGCGTCGTCTGCCCGGCGATGCCGACTGTCGAAGCAACAAGAGCGGCAAAAACGCATCGTGGAGCATGCTGCATTCCTTTATCGTATATCCGATGTCACGAAAACGATGTAAACTGGTCTCCCAGACGCCATGCAGCAACTCAAGTCCGTGGATGTCGTAATCGCCGGCGGCGGTTTTGTCGGCCTCACATTGGCCAAGGAGATTACCGCGCGCACCGGGCTCTCCGTCGTGGTTCTCGAACGCGGCCGACCTCGCAAGACCTCCGACTACGGCGCCGATATGGATGAGCTGGACTACGCCCTCCGCTATCGCATGATGCAGAACCCCGCCGAGGAGACCGCCACGCACCGTCATTCTTCTCGCGCGAGCGCAGTCCCCATTCGCCAGTACGGCTCCTTCAATCCGGGAACGGGGGTGGGAGGCGCTGGAGAGCACTGGGGCGCCATCTCCTACCGCTTCTATCCGGAACATTTCAAGCTCGCCACGTTCTTACGCGAAAAGCACGGCAGCCGGCTGCCCGAGGGAGTAGCCGTTCAGGACTGGGGATTCGGATACGACGAAATCGAGCCTTATTACTGGCGCGTAGAGCAAATGATGGGCGTCGGCGGCAAGGCGGGAAACTTACAGAATCGTCGGATCGATGGCGGCAATGTCTTCGAAGGTTCTCGCTCGCACGAGTATCCCAATCCACCGCACAAGATGCCATACGCGCCCATCGTGTTTGAAACGGCAGCGCGCGAGCTGGGCTACCATCCCTATCCCATCCCCACGGCCACGCTCAGCCGCGCTTACACCAACCCCGATGGCGTCTCGCGCCCGGGCTGCGCTTATTGCGGCTTTTGCTCGCGCTACGGCTGCATGATCGGAGCCAAGGCCCAGCCGACAAACATATTGATGCCGCTACTGCAAAAGCGGAAAAATTTCACGCTGCGCACTGGCTGCAACGTGCGGAGAATCGTCCACAAGGACGGCCGCGCGGTTGGCTTGAGTTATTTCGATGCTTCCGGCCAGGAGATTCTCCAACCGGCGGACATCGTAATTGTCGCCTCCTGGACGCTGAACAACTCGCGCCTGCTGCTGCTGTCGAAGCTAGGCGAGCCCTACGATCCGACTACGGGAAAAGGAACGGTGGGAAAAAACCTCACCCACCAGGTCAACCAAGCGACTCGAATCTTCCTCGACAAGCCCCTCAATGCTTTTATGGGCGCCGGCGGATTGGGAATGGGCATCAGCGACTTCGATGGCAAAGAAGGCGTGGATGCATTTCCCGGCGTGCTGCGTGGCGGCAACATCCGTCTGATGAGCACAGGCGAGGGGCAAATCGCCTCCTTCGGCGTGATTCCTCCAGGCGAGGCGAAATCGGATTGGGGATCGGAGTGGAAGAAGGCGGCGCTAAAATGGCACGATCACGCCGCCGCGATCAGCACCGAAGCGGAACACCTCGCCTATCGCCAGAACCACATCGACCTCGATCCTACCTACACCGATAAGTTCGGCGATCCGCTGACGCGCTTGACGCTGGACTGGACAGAGCACGAGCGCGCCCAGGGGGCGATGCTCACTCAGATTCACGCAAAAATCGCCAATGCGATGAACGCGAAATCTGGCGGCGCCAACTCGCGCCTGCTGGAGCGTTACACGGTTACTCAGTATCAGAGCACGCACATCAATGGAGGCGCGATCATGGGCGGCTCGCCTGAGTCGAGCGTCGTGAATCCGTGGCTGCAACACTGGCAAGCGCAGAACCTGTGGGTAGTAGGAGGGTCGGCTTTTCCGCAGAACGGCTCAGGCAACCCGACGCTCACCATTTTGGCGATCACATTCCGCGCCGCCGACGCGTTGATCGATCGCTACTTGAAGCATCCGGGAGGCCTCGCATGAAACGGCGCGAATTCATCACCCTGCCCGCGAAGAGCTTGGGCGGCGTCCTGCTGTATACGCTCGCCGGCGAACCGATCCGAGTGCACGCCCAAACCGGCGCTGCCCGCATCCCTTTGCGATTCTTCACCGCGGCCGAGGCGCGCATCGTCGAAACCGCCTGCGACCGCATTTTCCCCAGCGACGAAAGCGGCCCCGGCGCCAAGGAGGCCGGCGTGGTGGTCTTCATCGATCGCCAGCTCGCAGGGCCTTACGGCAAAGACAAATACCGCTATACCAAGCCGCCCTTTGTCGATTCCGTGCCCGAACACGGATACCAGGGAAAGGCGACTCCGCGAGACATCTATCGTGAAGGAATCCAGAACCTCGGGAACTTCGCCGAGCTTTCCCCAGCCGAACGCGATCAGCGGCTGCGCTCCATCGAGAATACGCAGTTCTTCCGGCTGCTCCGCCAGCACACCATTGAAGGAATGTTCAGCGATCCGATGCACGGCGGCAATGCCGGGCTGATTGGCTGGCAGCTCATCGGATATCCGGGCCCGCTGATGAGCTATCGCGACGAAATCGATAAATTCCACGGCATTCCGTTCCGGCGTAAGCCCGCGGGTCTGGCGCAGCTAGCCGGCCGGCCCGTTACGGGTTGGGAAGAAGAGAAGGATTGACGCGCGACGTCAGCAGTCCGGAAAACTGAGCCCGAATCTGCTGCGCGACGCTAAAAGGCCGGTGGCCGCGCCAATGTCGATGTCCGCAATCAGAAGCCCTTCTTTCCCGTAAGGCTGATAGCAGAGCACCATTCCGTCCGGCCGCACCACGGCCGAGGTGGTCGGCGACCCGGGGCTGGCGACATTCACCGTCGCGACGTAGCAGGTGTTCTCGGCGGCACGGCATAACACCGCTTTTTCGTGGAACGTGTTGCGCGGATCAGCGAAAGTCGAGGGAACGTAACCGCCCGGCTCCGCTTCGTGAAAGTGCGGGTGAAATACGATATGCGCGCCGCGCTGCGCGGCCCATCGGACCGTTTCCGGATATCGCCAGCCCTCATGGCAGATCGCGACGCCAAACGTCACCGGGCCTGCTTGAAACATCCGCCTCCCGCATCCCAGCGAATAAACTGCCTCCTCGGAAGGATCGATCTGACCCTTGTCTTGGAAACCGGCGATCGCCCCATCCCGATTGACCACCAACGCCGTTAAGAATAAGGCTCCATCAACCACGCGCTCCGTTCCGAGAACGACCCCAATGTCCGCTCTCCCCGCCGCCGCCGCGATCGCTCGCCACGCCCGATCCAGAAATGCTGCGTCGGGAGGCGGAATCGCCTTGCCTTTCCCGCGGTATCCCGGGACATAACCCTCCGGAAAGCACATCAAGCTGGCGCCCTCCGTCGACGCCTGAGCAATGGCTTCTTCGGCCAATGCAACGGACTCTTCCGGCGTCGACGGGAATCGCAAGTTGGCTAGCGCAATCCGAAAGCTGTCCATAACTACTCCAGTCCCAACGCCCGCGCTGGGTTGGCCTTCGCCATTTTCTCAATGTCCGACGCTGCAATTCCTTCCTTCCGCATCGCCTCAAAGAATGCAAGCATGCCGTCAGGATGCATAGGGCTATTGGGCTGGCCCAGGTCCGAGGAAAGAATGACATGCTCCGCGCCAACTGCCCGAATCGCGCGCGCCCATTCGGCGGCGTTCATGCGTCCGTACACGAGCTCAATGTATGCCCCGAGCCGCGCAGCCTCCCGCATCTGCTCCACGTTCATTCGCACGGGAGGCGTAAGGGCGTGCGTCACCACCCTATGCCGCACTCCCTGCCGTTGCGCCTCGCGAAGAATCATCAGGCATTCCTCGGGCGAGGAGTGCCCGGTCTCCAGCGTCAGGTTGTGGCGCGCGGCCGCCGCGATCACCTCTTTGGTAGCCGGCAGCAACTGTCCGTCCTTCGCCACGGCCACAAACGGACGGTTCTCCTTGGAGTAGCGCACCTGGTTCTCCGCGTCGTACGTCGGCATCCAAACCACGCGGCCCCATCCGCCTTTCACCATCGTCATCCGTTCCACCGCGGCCGGATTCAGTCCTCCCACCGGAAGATTCAGAACGATGCCGCCGAAGACCTCGATTCCCGGAACCTCTTTGCGCACCAGATATGCGACCGATGCCGTGGACTCCCAATGATTCTTGAGCACCAGGCCCCGCATCCCGCGGCCCTTGGCTAGCTTGGCAAGGTCGATCGCGTCGATGGACCGCGGCGAGCTGTCCGGATCGCTGTGGGCGTGGACGTCGATCACTCCATCGAGAGTCTGTCCGCGGCCGCACACGCCCGCCAGAAGGGCCCAAGCGAGAAGTGTTCTTCGATGATTCATCTTTTCTCGCACGATCTTCCCTATTATGACGATTACGACGCCGGATGGCGGTTTATGGCCGGCTTCAACGCATAGAATCATACCGCATAGAATCATGAAGAGGAAGAATGGACGCCTTCCTTAGCCACTCGTCGCAAGACATCGCAATGGCGATGAAAGCTCGCACGATCCTCAGCGAAGCGGGGCTACAGCCGTGGCTGGACCAGTCGGACCTGCCGTTTGGTTTTTTGCTGCGCGATGAGTTATTGGCCGCGATTCGAGGCAGCCGCGTCTTGGTGCTGCTCTGGTCAAAGGCGGCCTCGAAGTCTCCGTGGGTTGCCTCGGAGTTGCTCACCGCGTTTCACTTGGGTCGCTTCATTGTCCCCGTGACGCTTGACAAAACGCATCTTCCGCAATTTCTTCAGAACACGGTCTATCTCGGTCCTGGTCGGCGCGGTGAGGCGGCCCTGCAAAACTTGCCGCGCGCCATCCGCGAAGCTCCGGATGCGCCCAACAAATTTCCACCGGTTGTCGCGAATCTCACGATCGAGCAAGATCTGATGGGAGTCACCATCGCGCTCGCTCAGCGCAAGGAATTGGCGCTGATGCCAGGCGACGATGCGCGCAAGGTGCACGTAGAGGTCGACGCCATGATCCGCGAAGCTCTGAAGAAGTGGAAGTACGACTCGTTGATTCTTGCGGAAGCAGGCTACCACGTCAAGAACGCGTATCTGCTGAAGCACTGGCAAGCTTATCAAGCCGGCCGTCCTCCTCAAGACCCCCTCCTGGCTCGCGCGGAGGCCAGATTTTTTGACACCCTGTTTGTGAACCCGGAGGATCCTTCCGCATTGAATGGACTCGGCAGCATTTTGAGCCTTCAGCGAGAGCCCTACGCCGCGGAGTTCTTCATCCTGCGCGCGCTCGAGATTACTCGTCGAATGGGCCAGCCGTATCCGGAAGCCGAGCACGACCTAGCCTTGGTCCGGAGCTTTCTCCCGGAGCGCGCGCAAACTCGCGAAACCAGGGCGTAAACTCTGTTCCAAACTACCATCGCCAATAACGCCGTTCCAATGTGGTATCAATTGAGAGTTATGCCATCAGAAGAAGAATTAACAGCGGAAATCGAGCGGCTTCGAAAAGAAAACGAGGCGCTGAAAAAACCAACACGCGGACAGATCTCACTAAGAGTAAGCGAAAAAGGCGCACTTTCGGTATATGGTTTGGGCAGGTTCCCCGTCACGCTCTACCGCGAGCAGTGGGAAAAGCTTCTGGGAATCGCGGATGAAATCACAAACTTTATCCGTGAAAATGACCGTGCCCTGAAGAAAAAGGAATAACACTCCAGTTATCGTGTGGCGACCTCTGGCTCGGCAGCAGCTCGTCCGGGAACGTGATAGATTTGTCTCGAAGAAGGGAGAATGCCGTGATGCATTTTCAAAAGAGAAGCATGTTCGGATTTGTGTCAATCCTCGCATTTGTCCGTCTTGTCCCGTCGGCTTTCGCGCAAGGACCCGCCCCTGCGCCGCTCATGGTTCACCAGTTGGCGTCCAACGTCTACTGGGTGGAGGGGGGCGGCGGAAACAGCGGCGTTGTCGTCGGCGATAAAGGCGTCATTGTGGTCGACGCCAAGACTACGCCGGCCGGCGGAAAGGAACTGCTCGACGACATCGCGAAAATCACCCCGAAGCCGGTCACGGCCGTTATCCTCACGCACAGCGACGGCGATCACGTCAACGGACTGGCCTCGTTCCCCAAGGGCATTACGATCATTGCCCACGAGAACAACAAAAAGGAACAGGAGGCTGCCCTCTCAGCCGGTGGCCGCGGCGCTCCGCCTGCCGACCATCTTCCCACTCAGGTAGTCTCCAAGAATAAAGAGAATCTCAAGATCGATGGAGTGAAGATCGAGGCGCTCCACTGGGCGCCGGCCCATACCAGCGGCGATCTGGTGGTTTATCTGCCCGACCAAAAGATCGTCTTCACCGGAGACATCATCGCGACGACCCTTCCCGATCCGCTGATCCACTTGGAAAAGAACGGCTCGTCGGAAGGCTGGATCGCCACTACCAAAGGCATCGCCGCTCTCAATTCCGATAGGTTCGTCCCCGGGCATGGAGACGTGCAGACCAAGGCCGCCATTCAGAAGAGGCTCGCGGATGCGCAGATGAAGCGGACCAAGATCATGGAACTGATCGCGCAGGGAAAGTCGCTGGATGAGATCAAGGCCGCGGTCGATCCAGCTCCTGCTGCGGGAAAGGGTGGAGGCAAAGGACCGGCGTTTGCCAGTTTCACCGAGGTCGTGTATCGCGAGCTCACCAAGAAGAGCGCATGGAACGAGCGGCTTCCGGGTCGGACGCGGCTGGTAGCCGTTGCCGGCTTGCCGCGATAGACTCTGTGCTGATATGCGCCTTGCTCTTATTCTCACCATTTCGGCCTTTGCGTCGGTTCCATCTTCGGCCCAGACGCGTCCGTCAGCCACGCTGGACGTATACGTTATCGACGTCGAGGGCGGCAATTCGACTTTGTTCGTGTCACCTTCTCGTGAGTCGCTGCTGATAGATACCGGCAATGCCGGCGCTGCCGCGGCCCGCGACGCGGGCCGCATCGTGGAAGCCATAAATGACGCCGGTCTGCGGCAGATTGACCATCTGATCACCACTCACTGGCACGGAGACCACTTCGGCGGCATGGCGGAGCTGGCCGCCAAAGTCCCCATTCGCGAATTCATCGATCATGGCCCCAACGTCCAGCCGGGAGAAGCGGCCGACACGTTTCTCCAAAAGACCTATCCCCAGCTTTTCGCCAATGCCAAACACACCGTGGCGAAAGCCGGTGACAGGATCGCCATGGCGGGTCTGGATATCCGTGTGGTGACTTCCGCCGGCCAAACCATCCAATCGCCGCTCCCTGGCGCCGGCAAGCCTAATCCCTATTGCGCTACATTCCAACCGGGACAGAATAACGCCGAAGACCCGCAATCCGTAGGAGTCTGGACGAGCTTCGGCAAATTTCGCACGGTGCATTTAGGGGACCTGACGAAGAACAAAGAATTCGAGCTGATGTGTCCCAACAATCGTCTGGGCGTGGTGGATGTGCTCTTGGGCTTGCACCATGGGCAGGCGAGCTCGAATTCTCAGGTTCTGGTGCACGCTCTGCATCCCCGTGTCGCCATCATGAACGATGGCACACGGAAAGGCGGCGAGCCGGAGGTGATGAAGACCATGCATTCCTCCCCTGGCCTCGAAGATCTCTGGCAACTACATTTTTCCCTTCTAAGCGGCCAGGAGTACACTGTGCCGGGAATGTTCATCGCAAATACGGTTGACGAGGCTCCGGCCGCCATGCCCATCGCGCCCGCGGCGGCTCCGCAGCCCGGACCCGGCGCGCCAGCCGCACCGGTGCACAACGGCAAAGCGTACTGGATCAAGCTCTCCGCACAGCAGGATGGATCGTTCACCGTGACCAACGCGCGGAACGGATTCAGCAAGACCTACAAACCCGGGAGCTAGGGCTCGCGGGCCTCCGCGCCTCTAGCCCGTTGACATGCACTGTCTCGGGATGTATCGTCATACGGTGCGAATTTCCAGGTTGGCGTTCGTGCTGTGTGTCGCCCCCTTGGCCTCAGCCGCGGGGCAACCCCAAACCTTGAACGTCTGCGCCGATCCCGACTACTTGCCCTATTCCAACCGCGCGGGTGAAGGCTTTGAAAACAAAGTCGCGGAAGTGGTGGCGAAGGCTATGGGAGAAACCGTCGCCTACAAATGGGCCAGCTACCGCGGCCATGGCGGATTTCCGCAATTTCTATCCTCCACACTCGACGCCAAGAGATGCGACGTCGTCATGAACATTCCGTACGGCAGCCGCGAAGAGCTGACCACCAAGCCTTACTACATTTCCTCCTACGTTTTCGTTTTTCCAAAGAGCAAAGGCTACTCGATTTCCAGCATTGATTCGCCGGCGCTGAAGAAACTGAGGATCGGATTCGAGCACGAGACTCCCGCCGAGGAGGCCGTAAAATTGCGTGGCATGATCCCCCAGGCGCGTGGATTCGATGTCGCCGGGGACCCAGAGCAATCGCCCGAGGTCATGCTGAAAGCCTTGGCCAGCGGCAAGATCGACGTCCTGATCACGTGGCAGCCTTCTATTGGAGCCTTCCTGCGCCATTATCCGGGCCTCGAGACCGTTCCCGTTCCAAATACGCGCACGCTCGGCAGCCCGGAGCAGTTCTCATTTCCTATGTCGATGGGCGTGCGCATGGGCGACCAGGCGTTAAAGGCTAAGCTCGATGGCGTCATCGAAAAGCACGCAACCGAAATCGAAGCGGCGCTGATCCGCGCCGGCGTAAAATCGTCCGCGGCTCAGGAAAGGCAATAGTGAGAGTCCTTATTTTGATCGTGGCGATAGCGGTAGAGCTCGGGGCGCAGCAGACAGATTCCGCCCAGAAGCAGACCAAACCCGGCAAAACCTACACTTACAAACTCAAGAACGGCTCCACGCGCCAACTGGATTTTCCCGTCTATGTCGAAGGCAGCGCCCCCAAAGTCACGAAGGAAGTCTTCAAAGGCTACGCGCTCTATAACTCGTATTGCTACCGCTGCCATGGCACGGACGCGACCGGCGGCGAGCTTGCGCCGGATTTGCGGGCGTCGCTGAATACGGGAGTGAAACAACAGACTTTTATCGCCACCGCCATGGCGGGTAAGAAAGATAAGGGCATGCCGAGCTGGTCAGGCTTTCTGAGCGACGACGACATGATCAAGATCTACCGGTACGTGAAGGCCCGGAGCCTCGAGTTGGTCCAGGCCGGCCGGCCCCCATCGGAGCAGGACTAGAAGGAGTCAGGAGCCAGAATATGCCTCGTTGCACTTTACCTCTATATGGTTTGATAGTCGTCCTTGCGGGATGCGGAGCATCCTCCAGCGCCCCGGAGGTGAGCGATTGGACGATCCCCCTGGGAAGCTACAGCGCGATCCGCCACAGCCCTTTGAAGCAGATCGATAAGTCCAATGCCGGCAAGATGAGAATGGCCTGGTCCATGTCCACCGGCACTCTGCGCGGGCAAGAGGGGCAGCCGTTGGTGGTGGGGGACATGATGTACTTCGAGAGCTCCTACCCGAACTATGTGTATGCAGTCAACCTCGACGACGTCGGCAAGATCGTCTGGAAGTTTGCGCCGGAACAAGATAAATTCGCGCCATCGGTGGCTTGCTGCGACGTGGTCAACCGCGGCGTCGCCTATGACAACGGAAAGATTTTCGCCGGCGCGCTGGATACCAAGCTGTACGCGCTCGACGCCAAGACCGGCAAAGTGCTCTGGACCGCGACCAACGGCGATCCGCAGCTCGGCCAAACCATGACCAACGCGCCTCTCGTCGTTCACGACAAAGTGATTGTCGGAATTGCGGGCGGAGAATATGGCGTCCGCGGCTATGTCACCGCGTACGACGTCAACAGCGGCAAGCAGGTGTGGCGCGCATATAACGTCGGCCCGGACTCGGACATCCTCTCCGATCCGCAAAAGACTGTCGACGGCGCCACACAACAGCCTGTGGGAGAAAGTTCCAGCCTCAAGACTTGGCGCGGCGACGAGTGGAAGCTGGGAGGCGGCACAACCTGGGGCTGGTACACCTACGATCCGCAACTCAATCTGATTTTCTACGGCAGTGGCAATCCGGGAACTTGGAATCCCACGCAGCGGCCGGGCGACAACAAATGGTCGACCACCATCTTCGCCCGCAATCCCGATACGGGCGTCGCGGCCTGGGCCTATCAGATGACTCCGCATGACGAATGGGATTACGACGGCATCAACGAGGGCGTGCTGACCGACAGCGCCATCGATGGCCAAACCGTGCCGACGATCACCCACTTCGATCGCAACGGCTTCGCCTACGTGCTCGATCGCCGTAATGGCAAGCTTCTGCGAGCCAACAAATTCGATCCCTCCACCAACTGGGCGAAGGAAATCGACATGAAGACGGGCCGGCCTGTGCTCAACCCGGAAAAAGAAACGCACGAAGACGTGAACGTCAAAGAGATTTGCCCCGCGGCGCAGGGCGCGAAGAATCACCAGCCCGCTTCTTACGATCCCCGCACCAAACTCTTCTACGTGGGAACGAATCACATTTGCATGGATTACCAAGCGTTCGGAGTGAAATACAAGAGCGGCTTCCCCTACGTCGGGGCGATCCTGAGCATGTATCCCGCCGATCACGGCAACACCCGCGGCCGGCTCATCGCGTACGATACGATCACGGGCCAAACCAAGTGGGCCAACGACGAGACGTTTCAAGTCTATAGCGGACCTCTCACCACCGACGGCAACGTGGTCTTCTATGGAACGCTGGATGGGTGGTTCAAAGCGGCGGATGAGGATTCCGGAAAAGAACTGTACAAGTTTCACGCGCCGTCCGGTATCATTGGCAACCCGATGACCTACTCCTACAAAGGAAAGCAGTATGTCGCCGTACTCTCGGGCGTAGGAGGTTGGGCCGCCATCGGTCTGGCGGAGGGCCTGACGAAAGGAACGGAGGGCCTCGGTGCCGTCGGTTTGACGACGTCGCTCGCCGACTACACAAACCTCGGCGGAGCGCTGCTGGTTTTTTCCTTGGAGTAACGTATGAAATACTTCGTAACCGCGCTCGTCTTCGCCGCCGGAATCGCCGCGGCCGCCGACGTTAACAACGGCGCCGCCCCGAAAACGAAGAAATTTATGACCAAGCCGCTGGTCATCGAAGACCAGGGCAGTTTTTTTATCGGAGGCGTGCCCAAGGTCACCAACTACGCCTCCGCTCCCACACCCAACAATCCCAACGCTACGCCCATACCGAATCAGATCACCATCGGCCAGATGTATGTTCAGTTCGAAATCCCGCTAAACAAGAAACGCGGGATGCCTCCGGTGATCATGGTGCATGGATCGACGCACACCGCAGCCTGCCTCGAATCGACACCGGATGGCCGCGAGGGCTGGTATCCGTATTTCGTGCGCCATGGAATCTCGACATATCTGGTCGATCAAGCTGGCCGCGGCCGCTCGGGCTTCGACGAATCCGTGATTCACGAAGCCGCCGCGATGATTCGCTCGGGCGACGTCCAGAGCGGCCTCAAATTGCTGCCGGGGTTCCAGCGAATTTCCGACAACGGCGCATGGACTGCATGGTTCGGTCACCTCGACCCACCCGGATCGAACATCCTCACAGGCAAGCTCATTCGCCACGGCGATCCCAATGACCCGCCGAGCGACAAGGCCATCCACGGCAACGACTACTTCCCTGCATATCCTATTGATTCCGCCGATCCCGCGATTACCGCCCGCACGGGCGCCATCGGCAGCGCGCCCGCTGGGCCAAGCGATTACTACGCGCTCAACTACTACAAGGAACTTGTGCCCAACGCAGAGTCCACGCTGCCCGGCTCGACCTGTTCTACATGCGATCCCAAAGAGCTTGCGCCTGCGAATACCTGGACTCCGATGGATCTCGCGCTGCTGGTCGAAAAGCTCGGCGGCGCGGTGGTCGCTACGCATTCGCAGTCCGGCGCCATGGGCCACCATATGGCGCGCATCTTGAAGGAACGCGGCCATCTGGATCTGCTGAAAGGTCTGATCACCATCGAGGGATCGTGCTCACTACCCAATAGCGGCCTGAAGCCCGAAGACTTCGACGGCATCCCGTATCTCGCGCTTAAAGGCGACTACACCGCGACGAGCGAAGTCTGCCAGACGACGGTGAACCAGATCAATGCCCGCCGCACCGCCGGCCACGGAACCGCTAAAGCCGATTACCTCAAGCTGGACGAAGTCGGTAATCCCGTGTTTAAGGGCACGACCCACATGATGATGGACGGCAGCAACAATCTCGAAGTCGCCGATGTAATCCTGAACTGGGCCGACGAAAACATCCTGGGGAAGAAGGGTTCCAGCAAGCAGAAGAAGTAAAGGCCGGACAGCCCGTTTCTCGCCCAACATCGTGCTGGGCTGTGCGGGGAAGCTGGATAATGAACTAGGATTCTTCATGATTGACTGGACGATGTGCCCGGCAGTCGAGCGCCATTCCGGCAAACTCGGTGGCGCCTGGGTCTTTCGCGGAACTCGCGTACCCGTTTCAGCCTTGTTTTCGAACCTGGAGGGCGGGGCGACGCTCGAAGAGTTCCTCGAGTGGTTCCCAGGCGTGTCGCGCGAGCAGGTGAATGAAGTGCTCCAACACGCTTCGCGCAGCCTGGACGACCCGATTCCCGCCTGACCCGCGCTTGGATGCGAATCCTGCTCGATCACAACACCCGGGCTCCGCTGCGCTGCTGGCTCATCGGGCATAGCGTAGAAACTGCCTGCGAGCGCGGTTGGGTCGGAGTTTACCAACGGAGATCTCCTTCGAATCGCCGAGGAAGAAGGGGTTCGATGTAATGATCACGACTGACAAGAGTATTCGGCATCAGCAGAATCTTGCCGGATGCACTCTTGCGTTGCTGGTCATCAACACGAACGACTGGACGCAAATTCGGCACTGGAAATCGGTTATATTAGACGCCGTCTCGCGAGCTGAGCCTGGACAGGTTATTGAAGCGGCGATTCCGCTTAGGAATAGGGCGCAACGCCGCGCTAGCTTTGGAGAGGAGCTATGAATCAAATTCCCAAGTTCGACGAACTTCCCGTCAAGCAAGGCGCTCCGCCAGAGTCCAGTTGGGGCGTTTTCGGAGACGACGATGGAATCGGTTGCCTGAACTTCCTGACGCCCGAAGGCATTGTGGAAGCGGCCCGCCTGGTCCAGAGCGGCAAGGTCTTCCGCTTGGATGCGAAGCTGGGATTCGCCAAGCCAACTTTGTTAGGCCGAGCGACTCTAGTGCGCAGCATCGTTCCGCTCGGCCCTTTTGCGAACGACGATATTCTCGAGCGCTTCAACACGCAGGAGGGCACCCAGTGGGACGGACTCGGTCACGTCGGGCATGGCCGCTATGAGCGGTTCTATAACGACGTCACCGTCTCGGACGTTCGCGAAGACGGCAATCGCCAGCTTGGCATTCATCGTTGGGCGGACAGGGTGGTGGGCCGGGGTGTGTTGATTGACGCGTTTGGCTTTCGGAAGGCTCAAGGCCGCCCGGTCTTCCCGCTAAAGAAGGACGTTTACACTTTGGAAGAGCTGCAAGCTTGCCTCGAGGCGCAAGGGGTCGCTCTGAAGCCCGGAACCGTTCTGCTGGTCCGAACCGGCTGGATGGAAGAATACGAAAAGTGCA
This sequence comes from Bryobacteraceae bacterium, assembly GCA_035631295.1. GTDB lineage: Bacteria > Acidobacteriota > Terriglobia > Bryobacterales > Bryobacteraceae > Palsa-187. Next base: position 28,207 of record DASQJB010000200.1, read on the forward strand.
CAGCGGAAGAAAAGCACGCTCTGGCCCCTTTCGACAAGATCCAATCCGCGGGAGTCGAAGCGAGCCGCCGGATGGCGGCTTGGCTGTGGGACAATCGCGTGGCGGCGATCGCCGCCGACTGTCCGGCCGTGGAGGCGCTGCCCATGGAACTGGGCGATGATAATCTCCTGCACTATCGCGCACTGCCGCTGTTGGGGTTGCCTCTGGGCGAGCTGTTCATCCTGGCGCCGCTGGCCGAGGATTGTGCGCGCGACCGGCGTTATGAATTCATGCTCGTCTCGGCGCCTCTGAATGTGGAAGGAGGTATCGCTTCGCCGCCAAACGCCGTCGCGATCAAATGAGGCTCACTTCTTAGGCGTCAGCTTCAGCAGCGAGCCGGTCCGCGTCAAAACATAAACCTCTCCGTGCGGCCCTAGACGAATGTCGCGAACGGGTTGTTTGAGATCGCTCAGCAGCTTCTCCTCCGCGGCCACGCGCTCGCCATTCAACACCAGGCGCACCATTCCCCTTTGGCTCGCTTCCATTCCGCCGATAAATAAGTTGCCTTTCCATTCGGGGAAGAGATCGCCCGTGTAAAACATCATGCCGGAGGGCGCGATGTCGGGGAACCAAAAGTACACAGGTTCCTCCACGCCGGGCATGCTGGTGCGTCCGTTTCCGACCGGCACGTTCTTTCGGCCATCTCTTCTCCGCGCGTCGTACTGGTATCCATACGAGACGTCGGGCCAACCGTAATCTTTGCCCGGCCGGATGATGTTGATCTCGTCGCCGCCTTGCGGGCCGTGATCGGTGACCCAAAGCTCTCCAGTAGCAGGATTGATCGCCGCGCCCTCCGGATCGCGAAGCCCATGGGCGAAGGTGTCCGGCGGCACTGTGGCGCGGCTCAGCCACGGATTGTCTTTGGGAATCGAGCCGTCGCGGTTGATGCGGAGAACGCGTCCTGAGAAGTTGCGGCGAATATCCGGGTTTTCGGTGAAATCGTGCTCCACGCCATCCAGATCGGACTCGTAAAAACGGAAGCGGTCGGCGCCTGTGACTAAAAGCGTTCCGTCGAGCGCCAGTACAATGCGTCGTTCGGCGCCTTCGGCTAAAGTTTGCACGTCTTCCAGATGTTTGTTATCGTCGCTCAGACGCGCGCGGGCGACCCGCTCCATCCCGATATTCATTGTCCGGCGCTCGGCCAGAGACTTGGTCCAAACGTGTTCGTAAAAGAACTCAGTGGGCCAGAGGGCTGGTTCTTCGCCCTTGGGCGGCGCAAAGTAGGTGAAATATAGGATGCGGTTGCGCGCGAAATCCGGATCCAGCAGCACATCGTGCAGACCCTGGGCAGCCACTACCTTCACGCCAGGAACTCCAGCGATGGGCGCGAGCACCACGCCGTCGGGGCGGACGATTCGCATGCTGCCGATGCTTTCCGTGACCAGGACATTGCCGTCCGGTAGAAAGGCGAAAGACCAAGGGCTCGTCAGCCGGGTCGTGATGGTCGTGACCTCGAACGGAGGTGAAGGCTTGGCCGGCGCGGGAGCGCCTGTCTGACCGGAAAAGGCAGGCTTAGGTTTGGGATCTTGCGCGTAAAGCACCGCCGTGAACACGGCCGCAACAAGCGTCAGTCTCATCTTTGCCTCCTGTGATTCTTACTCACTATACAGGAGGCTCCGCACGGAGGGGCTAGGTTAACCGCGCGGCGCAGATTGAACAGCACCTGCGATTTGGCAAAGCCCGCAGGGAATTCATATCGCGGCTCCATTCACTGCGCGCTCCTTAAAAATCGTACCTCACCGTTTAGGAACTTGAGGTGCGCGAGCCCGAGCGCGGGAGCGGTTTGGGCTTCTTATCGTGAGGAAAAGAGATGCGGAATGTTACTCTGGTCTCGGCTTGAACATACGCGCTTCCAGCTCCAAGCTGACGCTCGCTGTCATCCCGGTGGGGTTATTCGCCGCGGGTGTTCTCCTTAAGCATGAGCACGGGCCGTACTATCTGCGCAACAACTTTGATCCCGAATACAACTATCTCCTCAACTCCCTCAGCCTGTTAACCCTGCATGCTCCGAGGCACAACGATCACCCAGGCGTGACGCTTCAGATACTCGGCGCGGCGGTCGAATGGCTCAAATGGCTCGGGCGCTTCCTGCTCGGGAACCGCCAGTCCCTGAGCGACTCGGTCCTGTCCCGCCCGGAATCGTATTTGCGCACGATGAATCTGGTTCTGAATGTCTTGCTTGGCGGAGCGCTCTATTGGTCTGCCAGCGCCATTTACAAGGCGTCGAAATCGCTTCCTTCAGCGATGCTCCTTCAGGGAACCGTGGTGATGTATCACCAAACGTTTCTGGCGCTGCCGCGCGTGTCTCCCGAGCCGCTGGTGGTGGCGATCGGCCTCGCACTCATGGCCGTGCTGGCTCCTGTCGTCCTCGCGGAAGAAGGCAATGCGGTGAATGAACTGCGGCTCGCTACGACCGCCGGGGCGCTCTTTGGGTTGGGACTGATGACCAAGGTCACTTTCGCGCCCTGGGTTGCGGTGGTTCTATTGTTCTCCCAGAAATCTTATCGAAAGCGCTTTTTGATGGCGGCTGTCGCCACTGTGCTCATCCTCCTCCTGCCTATAGCCACGAGAATCCCCCACATGGCGTCCTGGTTTACATCGCTGGCGACGCATTCGGGATCTTACGGCCAAGGCCCGGTTGGACTTCCTGCGGCGCATGTCCTTGCCACGAGCTTGTTCTTGCTCTGGCAGGAGGAGTCGCCCTTCTTTTGGCTTTTTGGACTGTATCTCGCCTTGCTGATCCTGCTTTTCTTGTTCCGGCTGCAAGGCGACGCGGCCAGGGTCCGAGTTAGGCGCGCCGCGCTGCGCTTGCTTCTGGCAGGCGTCATCGCCATAGTTGCCGCAACCGCGATGGTGACGAAACACACTGAAACTCGCTACCTGTTGCCTGCACTGATCCTGACGGCGTTCGTCAACTCGACTTTCTGCGCTTTGGCGCTGCATTCCGAATTCGACCGGCCGGCGGCGCGGTGGCTATGTCTGGCTGTGGTAATCGCGTTCCTCGGAATCGGGCTCGTCCGCAACGAGCCGTTTCTGCGGCGGTGGGTCGACAAGTCGCGATCCGATCAGCGGAGTATCGCCCAAGTGCGCACCCTGGAAGGCCGCTTGTCCGGATGCGAGATCATCGGCTCGTATGCGCCTTCTCTTCCCATTTATGCGCTCGCCTTTGGAAGCGACTATTCCGGGGGTGTCCATTGGAATGCCCTGCAGAAACTCTATCCTGGCGTGATCCACTACGATCCTTTCGGGCGGCAATTCCTGTCGTTTGCGTTTGACCAGAAGATCGACGACGTGAAACAGATGGTGAAGAGCGGGAAATGTGTCCTTATAGAAAGCGACCCGCTGGACGAGAGCACCTTTAACGTGTTTCGGCTCCGCGACGGCATCGAGCTCGAGACATTGACGATTGTCGGCAATCCGTTTCCGCCCTCGGAGCCGACAGCCCTGTACCGATTGCGGCCTGCCGTCGCCGCTAAAGTAGATCCGTAAGGCCTATCTTTCGGTAGACTCCAAAATCCTCCCAAATCTCGATGGTATTGACCGTTGCTTCGGCTTACTCTCGCTCTGGGAGGCATTTCATGAAAACACTGTTATTTCTCTGTTGCGCTGCGGCGCTGCACGCCGCGGATCGCTGGTACGAGATCCGGATCGCCGGACAGCCGTCGGGCTATCAGCACTCGACCGCTGAAGTTTTGGACGGCGGTCAGATTCAGTCGACCGACGAAATGGTTATCGTCATCAACCGCCTGGGTAGCAAAGTCGAAATCAAGACGAAGGAAGAGAGCCTTGAAAACGCCGCTGGAGAATTGCTTTCCGTGCGGGAGGAAACAAGCCAGTCTGCGCAGACTGTAATTACCGACGCGCAGCTCAAGGGAGACCGGATTCTGTTACACTCGACCGTTGGATCAAGCTCGTACAATCGTTCGATGACGCTCAAGGCGCCAGTCTGCGGACCTGCGGCGTTCGCCCGCCTGATTGAACGGCTCAAAGGTGCGGGCGACGAAGTCTCGTGCAGACTCTACACTCCCAGCATCGGCGCGCCGTATAAATCCACACGTACTCTCATGGGGGTGGAAACCTCGGATGGCCAGAGAGTTCTGCGAGTAAAAACCGAACTTGACGGTGTTCCAGGGGCGCTCACCGAGTTGCTGGATCCTGAAGGTTTCCCTTTCCAAAGCCAACGCGAGATGCCGTTCGGCATGATGGTCGTGAAATCCGTGGATCGGGAAACAGCGCTTCGGGCAGCCGTTGGCGCCGAACTGCCTGCCGAGTCCTTTGATCGCACCCTGGCCCGCTCCAACGTCCGCTTCGCGAATGCGCGCGCGGTCGAACGCGTGAGGCTTAAGCTGACCCATAAGAAGCCCGAACTGGGGTGGCCTGCGTTCACCAGCCCGATGCAAACGGTCCTTGAAAAGACTCCGTCAACGATGGTCCTGGAAATCAAGAGTCCCTCGCGCCAGGCATCCAACGAAAAGATCGACGAAGCGCCATTCCTGAGGCCGAACCAGATTCTTCAATCCGACGATCCCGAGGTGGCGCGACTGGCGCGTGAAATCGCGGGCGACGAACGCGACCGATTCAAAGTCGCCCGCAAGCTACAGGACTGGGTCGCGGCCAACATGACCTTCGATCTTGGCGTCGCGCTGGCGCCGGCATCCGAGGTGGTCCGTAATCGACATGGCACATGCATGGCTTACTCGGTTCTGCTGGCCTCCATGGCGCGGGCGCTTGGCATTCCGTCGCGGCTAGCGGGCGGATACATCTATGTCTACGGCATATGGGGCGGGCATGCGTGGGTGGAACTCCTGATCGATAATCAATGGTTGCCCATCGACGCCGCGGGATATCGTCCGGGTCTAGCCGACGCGGCCCGTATTCAGTTCGGAAGCTACACGGCTGAGAACAATCTGGCCGCGTTCGTCGTTTCGGGCAGTCAAATGTATGCCAACGTCGAAATCGAGGTCCTTGACTATTCAGTCGGAGGAAAAACGATCCGCGTTCCGGAACCAGCGGAACGGTACGCAGTCTCCGGGAACGAGTACCGCAGCGACGGGCTGGGGGTGTCTATCCGCAAGCCCGAAGGTTTTAGCTTCGCCAAGCTCGATGCAGTTTATCCAGACCCTACCATTCTCGAAATGCAGCGGGGCAAGGAGAAGGTCACAATCGCAATGGCGGAGGCGGTCGCCAACGCAGATTCCGCCATCCGCAAGCTGGCTGCGCGCGCCGGCTCGGAGGCAGTTCCCGCGAAGATCGACAGCCGGGAGGCGGTGATTATCTCGTCGGTTGGTAAAGTCAGTCTGGTTTCCAGGGACGGCCAGTCTCTGTGGATTATCAACGCCGAGGGCCCGGATGCCGGGGGCCTTCTCGATCAGGTCTTGAGAGGTTGGAAATGGCGCTCGCCTCAGTGATGGATTGGATCGGAAGGTTGGTTGCTAATCCCGATCCTGCCCTGCAGAAGCGGATGGAACGTGCGCAGCCGTTTCGCGCAGAGCTGATTCGGCGCATCCGTGCGGTTTGGGCGGTTGTTTTTGCTGGACTCATCGCATTTCGCCTTTGGACGGGAGTTCATTTCCTGGACGTATTCTTGGGAATTGCGTTTCCGGCTTTTTGGTTGTTGGGCGCCTGGAGTAACAACAGGGCGATCGCGGGCGCAGCGCTTTTGGTGAGCGTTGTGTTCGGGACAATGTTCCTTTCGCCCATTCCTCAGTCCGGCGCTCTCGTGATCCTGCAAATCCTGGTTGCCGGGCTCGTGGTGGGCGAATTCTTCGTGGGCATCTGGACGTTCGTGTGCGCGGTGGCCTTCCCGATTGCCACGCTGGATGGTAGCTGGCAAGTGAAAGCAGGATGGTCGGCCGTGTACATAGCGTCGGGGTGGCTCGTCATACTGTTCTCGCGTCATTTGGAACGGCTGCTGGAAGCGAATCTGGCGGCGGAGGAGCAACAGCGCGGAGCGATTGTGGAGGAGCGCACTCGGTTCGCCCGGGAGATCCACGATACGCTGGCGCAGGGCTTCACCGGCATCATGATGCAGTTGAACGCTGCCGAGCAACGATTGCCGGCCGATTCTGAAGCTCGCGAATATGTGAGTAAAGCGCGGGAGCTCGCCCGCGAGAGCCTGGATCAGGCGCGGCGCTCCGTATCCGCACTTCGAATGGGCGTGCTTGCCGATAGCACGCTATTGGAGGCGATCGAGCAGATTGGCCGGCAACTTACGGCTGAATCCAAGGTGAATTTTGAAACCAGCCTGGAAGGAGCGCCCTATCCGCTCAGTGAGCCGCGCGAAGCCAATCTTTTACGGATCGCTCAGGAAGCGCTGACAAACGCGGTGCGGCATTCGGGCGCCGACCACATTCGTGTCCGGCTCGCGTATCAGGCCAGCTCGACCGCCCTCGAAGTCGAAGACAATGGGGGCGGCATGGGCGATGCGACGGGAGGAGGTTTCGGCGTGGATGGGATTCGGGAACGCGTCCGGCAGATCGGCGGCCAGATCGACATCCGCACGCAGTCTGGCCGTGGCACACGCGTTATAGTGATCGTTCCGAATGCCTGAGCCGATCCGGATCCTAATCGCGGACGATCATGCCGTGGTCCGAGACGGACTCGCCGCGATGCTGTCGTTCCAGCCGGATATGGCAGTCGCCACCCACGCGCGAAACGGGCGTGAAGCCCTTGAGCAATATCGCGCTGTCAGACCGGACGTCGTGGTCATGGACCTTGCCATGCCCGAGCTCGACGGCGTGGGCGCCATCATCGCGATCCGCGCCGAATTCACGGACGCCCGCATCCTGGTGCTGACGACTTACGACGGCGATGAGAACGTGTACCGCGCCCTGGAGAACGGAGCTAAAGGATATCTGCTGAAGGACTGCTCGACCGAAGACTTACTCACTGCCATTCGCGCGGTGCACATGGGCGGTACGCACGTCTCAGCGCGCGCCGCCGCCAAGCTGGCGGAACGAACCATGGGCGGCGCGGCGCTCTCGGCCCGGGAGGTTGAGGTATTGACGCTGATCGCCGCGGGCAAGAGCAACAAGGAGATTGCCGGGCTCCTGTTCATCAGCGAGGGCACCGTGAAGACGCACGTGCTCAGCATCCACGAAAAACTCGGCGTTGGCGATCGAACCGAAGCCGTGGTTACTGCGATCAAGCGAGGGATTCTGCGGGTGTAGATAGGCGCGGGCGTTGGCCTACTTGCCGATCTCGACCAATCCCACCATGTTCAGCCCGCTCTCGGCGATCACGATGTTTCCGTCGCGCGTGGTCATCATGTTGCGCACCACGCCGCCGCCCGCGGGAATCGCCCAAGTTTGGAACTTCTCCGTCTTCGGATCGAACCGGACCATCGTGTTCGGCTTCACCGCCGACTCGCTGTACCAGATGACTCCGTTCAGGAACGTGATTCCGTAGGGCTGCGAAAACGGACCGCCGGGCGAAGGCCAATCCTTCACCGATCCCGTCTTGGGATCGAGCCGCCCCAAGTATCCGCGCGAGTAATCGGCGTAGTAGATCATGTCGTCGTTGGTGATGGCGATGCGCCTCGGGCGCGACTCGGGATTGGGCAGCGTCCATTCTTTGATCGCCATGGTTTGCGGATCGATCGCCGCGATCTTCGGTGCGCCAAATTCGCAGTAGTAGGGGGTTCCTTTGGAATCCACAACCATGCCGTACGGCAGCGAGCCCTTCGTAGGCGAATCCACCAGCTTGATCTCGCCGGTCTGCGGATTGAGCCTACCGAGTTTATTCGACTGCTGCACCGTAAAGAACAAGGTGCCCTTCGAATCGAAGATCGGAGTGTGCGGGTCGCGAGCCTCAGGCGGAAGCTTGTACTCGGTGAACTTGCCGGTCTTAGGATCGAGCTTGCCAATATAGCCCTTGGAGTTCGCCGTGAACCAGATGTTGCCGTCCTTGTCTTCCGTGAGTCCATGCGGACCGGAGCCAGAAACGGTCGGACGGAACTCCTTGATCTCTCCCGTCTTCATATCCACGCGGCCGAGCACGCTCGCGTACTGGCCGGTGTACCAGAGATAATCGTCGTGCGTCGCCAGCGGGTCGTGCGGCCGGGAGCCGACCGTGGGCGCCGTCCATTCTTTGAAGCTGATCTTCACCGTCCCGGGAATGATCTTCGCCGGCGGCACGTTACCTTCAGGGAAATTCTTCGCGAGGTAAGTGGTCACCGCGGTCATTTTGTCCTTTGGGATTTCTGCGCCGGCCGACACCATGCGTTCGACCACCAATTTCCAATCCTCAGCAGTGTGCCCTGCTCCAGTAATCATCGTTATGGGGTGGCAGGTCGTACAAGCCGACTGAACCAGGGCTTGGACGTCTCCGGCGGGCAGCGGTTTCGCGGCCTGCTGAGCAAAAGCGGGCGCCGTTAAAAGCACAAAGAGAAATTTCGAGGACATGCGAAAACCTCCAGGGGTTTATTCTATCCCGATCCAGCAGCGCCGGCGCGTGCTTAACTTAAAGGTACGCCATGCCCCTTACGCCCTTCCTTCACCGGGTCGCAGCCGGTGCGCACCTTAGCTCCGAAGACGCGTTTCAGGCTATGAGCGTGTTGCTGGAAGGCTCCTCGAGCGAAAGCGTCATTGCGGCCTTTCTGATTGCGCTCAAGATGAAGGGCGAGACGGCGGAGGAACTCGCTGGATTCGCCCGCGCGATGCGCGAGCGCATGATCGCGGTAGAAGCAGGCAGCGATGTCGTCGACACCTGCGGAACCGGTGGCGACGGCTCGAACACTTTCAACATCTCTACCGTCGCGGCGTTGGTGATGGCGGGAGCCGGAGCGCGGGTCGCCAAGCATGGCAACCGGTCGCTCTCGAGCCAAACCGGCAGCGCAGACGTCCTGGAAGCTCTGGGCGTGCGCGTCGCCATGACGCCGGACGAGGCCGCGCGCGCGATTCGTGAAGTCGGCATCGGCTTTCTTTTCGCGCCCCACTTGCACCCGGCCATGAAATACGCGCAGCCCGTGCGCCGAGCGCTGAAGTTACGCACGGTGTTCAATCTGCTGGGTCCTTTGGCGAACCCCGCGCGTGCGTCCCGGCAATTGATTGGAGCACCCTCTCCCCAAGCAGCCAAACTCATGGCGGAAGCTCTAGCGGAATTGGGCGCCGTTCATGCGTTCGTGGTCCATGGTCATGATGGGCTGGACGAGATTACCATCACCGGCCCCACCGATGTCTGGCGAGTTTGCGCCGGAAGCGTTCAAAAGACTGTGTGGACGCCGTCCGATTTCGACTTGAAGTGCGCCCCGCTCGAATCGCTGCGCGGAGGCAGCGCGGCTTCGAACGCCTTGATCACCCAGGAGATTTTGGCTGGCGAGCCGGGTCCGCGCCGCGACATTGTGCTGGCAAACGCCGCCGCGGGGCTCGTGGCGGCGGGCATTTCGCCGGATCTTCGCTCAGGCATGAAACTCGCCAGGGAATCGATCGATTCCGGATGCGCTTTGCGAACGCTGGAATTACTTAAAAAAAACTTTCCCGCCGCTGATCCACTTTTCTTGGAGACTGCGCGTTAACTTGTGTCGGAGGGAGCAGGCGGTAGTGGAGCGCGTGCTTCCAAATACCGGCGGCGCCGGCCGGGTCGCGCTGGGGTAGAGCGTGAGCCTGGCCGTGCCGTCCGTTCTTATTGGTATTATTCCGGGGAATGCCGCGAGTGCGCTTGTTCCACTGGAAAACTCAGGAAGCCGTCCCTCTGATTGCCGATCTCGAGGCGGCGGGTTTTTCGGTCGATTACGAAGAGCAGCTATCTTCATCTTCCTTCCGCCGCGTGAGGGAATCGCAGCCCCATGCGTTCGTCGTGGATTTGTCGTCGCGGCCCTCGCACGGGAGAGAAGTCGCGATCGCCCTACGTGGCCATAAGGCCACGCGTCATGTGCCGATCCTATTCGTGAACGGCGAGCCCGAGAAAGTGGAAGGCGTGCGGCGCATGCTTCCGGACGCGACCTACGTCACGGGCGCTCGCCTGATTCCAGCCCTTCGGCGAGCCAAGACAGTCTCAAAGCCCCTCATTCCCGCTCAGATGATGGATCGCTACGCCGGTCGCACCGCGGCGCAAAAGCTCGGCATCGGCAAAGGAGCCCGGGTGGCTGTGGTGGATCCGCCTGCCGATTACGCCCGTGCGATCGGCGACCTTCCCGAGGGGGCATTCTTTGAAGAGGAAGATTTCGCCGTCTGCAAGATCACGCTGTGGTTCGTGCACGATTACCCCGCTTTGCAGGCCGCGATGCCGGAAATAAGGCGAACCGCCACGCGGCATCGGCTCTGGATTCTGTGGCGCAAAGGCAAGGGTGGCCCACTGGATGGGGGCATAATCCGAACTTGCGCGAACCGGGTAGGTCTGGTGGATTATAAGGTCTGCTCGGTTAACGAAACCTGGAGCGGCATGGCGTTCGCGGTCAAAAAGCCGCGGTGAAGCGCAGCCAAGGTTCTCGCGCGTCTCGTGGCGACTTATGCGTCCTCGTTTGGACTGGCAACGGGGGCCAGCCACAATACGGTGTCGCCAAGCAAGTCGACCCGGGTTAGATCTTGATCGATGCTGACGCCGTTTACGATCTGTTTTTTGCTCTGGATCATCTGATACCCGCGGCCTTCTATCTCAGGCACGTCGCTCAAAGACTTCCAATAATGCGTGAACTTGAGGCGGAAACGGAGTTCGTGCCCATCCAGAACTCCATCCGCGCCAACATACAAGCCTGGAACGTAGCCGGCTGAAGCCACTGCATCGTACCAGGAGTTACAGTAGCCGATCACCTGTTGGTTAGACGCATTCCCGCTCACTCCCTCGAGATCGCACCAGACATTAACGCCCTGCGGAAATCCGATGACAAATGCATGGTAGGCGGCAAGAACGCCATCCAAGGCGCCAAGGTCCGAGGAAGGAACCCAACCTGGGCCACGAACATGTTGTACCGGCATCAGAGCGAGCCCCGCACTGAGAATTGCCAGAGCTTCCTCAGTGGACAGGTCATCCGGATCTTGCTTTGGGACTCGGGAGACGTAGCGGATGCAATACCGATATCCGCTGCCGAAAAAGTCCTGAGCATTCGCTGGGGTTATGATGACGTCGGTGTCGAAACCCAATAGCCCGCCGGCTGCGGCATCGACAATCCCGGGAAGCGTCGGCATACAGCGAGATTGTATCTGCTTCGCGGCGGCTGAGGCTTTCACCAGAAGTCAACGAAACCTGGAGGCCGTAATCCGTTGGTAAGCGCAGAACATGGACGCAGTCCGCTCCCTGACGGTCGCGGTTCGTGGCAGAGTGTTGGCGTTCAGCAGCCTACACCGAACCGCGACCGTTAGGGAGCCGCAACCGATGGATTACGGGAGCCTGGACGTCCGCACTGGACTAAGTCTAGTCCGATACGTTAGGGTGGATTTGGCATAGTGACCAATATCCACGAGGCGAAAACCCATTTATCCAGGTTCGTAGACGGTGCCGCAGCTGGAGAGGAAATCGTGATTGCGAAGGCGGGCAAGCCGATGGCGAGGGCGGTGCATTTCGGAAGGCCCCGCCGAAACGGAAGCTAGGGGGATGGAAGGGCAAGGTCTGGATCGCTCCGGATTTCGATGAGCTCCCACCGGAGATCCTGGCTCCGTTCAACAAAGGCGAGGCGTTTTGAATACGGCGCCACAGTATGCTGGCGTAGATGCGTTCACGGTAGCTTCAGCTCGGCCACCGTCTCCAGGTGGTACGTCTGCGGAAACAGGTCGACCATGGTCAGCCGTTCAATAGAGTATGCGGACAACGCCGCCAGGTCGCGCGCCAGAGTCGCCGGATCGCAGGAAACGATCGTGAGGCGCGGCGGCCGAAGCCTGAGCAATTCCTCCACGACGCTTTTGTCTAAGCCCGCGCGCGGAGGATCAGCGAGGACAAAATCGGGCGTGACGTCAAGCGCGTGCAAATAATCCTCGACGCGGGCGTGCTCAACGCGGACGTTCGCTCCCGCGCGGTCAGCGTTAAATTCCAAATCGCGGACCGCGCTCGCGCCGCCTTCCACCGCGACCACTGAGCCGAATTTCCGGGCCATGGGAATTGCGAACAGGCCAACCCCAGCGTAAAGGTCCAGCGCTGTATGGCCGCTGTCGGAAGGGCCTCCGGCGTCGCCCAACGCTGTCTCCATCAGTTTCTCAATCAAAAACCGGTTCACCTGGAAGAACGACCGAGGGCTTACGCGGAAGGCTCCGAAAGAGGTTGGGTAATCGAGGGCGACGGAAGATTCAAACCATTCAAAGAACGCCCGCGCCACGGGGCGATCCGATTCGAGAATGTTCACTTGCAGATCGGTTTCGTTGGTAAATAGTTCCAGCGAGCGGACGAAACGCGGAAAGTGTGGATCTTTCAGTCGCCCGCGCACGGCGGCAATCGCCTGATTGATGCGGGGCGAAGAGATGGGGCACTCGCCTTCCACCGCCACCAGTTCGTGCGATCCCGCCGCCAGGTATCCGATGCGGCTTTCTTTGACGTGCAACTGGACGCGATTGCGGTATCCAAAGGGATCTCCGCTTACGATGCCGATCTCGCCGGGGTATTCGATCTTGCCCACTCTCCGGAGTTGCTCGCGTAAAACCTCGGCCTTGCGCGCGAGCTGGAATTCGTAAGGCGCGTGCTGATAATGGCAGCCTCCGCACCGACTGAATATGGGACAGGGCGCGGAGACTCGCTCGGGCGCCTGCTCGACTACTTCCACCAGTTTCGCGTGGACTCCGGCATCCTCGATTCGGACCTTTTCGCCGGGCAGCGTGAAGGGAACAAGCACCACTCTGCCGTCAATCCGCGCCAGCCCGGCGCCCCCATAAACCCACTTCTCGACGGTGACAACGGGCTCGCGCGGGGACGCTTCGTTTACGATGGAAGTTCCTCTATCGCTCAAATGAAGAAACGAGTTCTCTCCGGCATCCAGCCGACCGGCAGCCCGCACATCGGAAATTATCTGGGCGCTCTGAAAAACTGGGCCAAAATCCAGTACGACTACGATAGCATCTACTGCATTGTCGACCTGCACGCCATCACCGTCTACCAAGATCCTCTGGAACTGCGAAACAAGATTGAGGAGCTGGCAGGTCTGCTGCTGGCGGTCGGCATCGATCCCACGCATTCGGCATTGGTGGTCCAATCTTCGGTGCCCGAGCATGCGGAACTGGCCTGGATGCTGACCTGCGTCACGCCGGTCGGGTGGCTCGAGCGCATGACGCAATACAAGGCGAAGGGGGAGGAGCAAGAAAGCGTCGGCGACGGGCTGTTGCAATATCCTGTGCTGATGGCCGCTGACATTCTTCTTTATCAGGCGGCCATTGTTCCCGTGGGGGAAGATCAGAAGCAGCATCTGGAGCTGTCTCGCGACATAGCCCAGCGTTTCAATTCGCTCTATGGCGAGACGTTCGTCATGCCGAATACGCATCTGCCCACGGTGGGCGCGCGCATCATGGGTCTGGACGATCCGGAAAAAAAGATGAGCAAATCCACGCCGGGTTCCTCACACGCCATCAGCCTGCTGGACCCCCCTAACGTGATTCGCAAAAAGATCATGCGGGCCACTACCGATTCGAATCCGGCCGTCGATTTCGAAAATCTGGGGCCGGGCGTGCAAAACCTGTTAACCATCTTCCAGGCTTTCTCAGAATGGTCTGACGACCGCATGCGGGATCATTTCATAGGCATGCGCTACGGCGATCTGAAGAAGCAGGTGGCGGACACGGTGGTGGAAGCGCTGGAGCCTGTCCAGCAGCGCTACCACAAGATCAGGCAGGAATCGGGGTACATCGAAAAGGTTCTCGAGGAAGGCGCGCTCCGCGTGGGGCCGATCGCGCGCGGTACCGTGCACAAAGCGAAAAAAGCGATGGGACTGTTTACTTCGGATTAGCGAGGCTATTTCGCCGGACCGACGCCGAAATCCCAAATCTGGGGATTCACGGCGCCTTCGGTATATTCGATCAGGGCGTATTCGCCCGGCTCAAGCGGCATCTCGGGCCAGATTTTGAAAAGCTGTTCGCCCACTTCTTTCTTGAAGGTCGGGACAATCTGGCGCTCCTCGGTGGTTTCCTGGGTCACCTGAAGTACGGTGACATTCTCCACGACGCGCAGCGTCTTCTTTGGCGCCAATTTTACGATGGCGAATCCTTCGATATCGGACAGGCGGAAATAGAATTCCGGCCGGTCCTCCGTAATCCGGAACTGCGCAGCGCCGCCATCCACTTCCACTGTGCTCTTCCCCGGCACCATGGGAATCGGGGAAATGATTTTCAGTATGTTGCGCTTTTTGTCATTGACAATTTTGACTTCGGCCTGCTTCAGAGGATCCAGTTTTTCACCGTGAATGTAATATGCGCCATGCTCCTGCGGAATTCGGCCGACCTCCTCGCGCGCAGCGCGGATCGCGGCGTCCTCTTCATCTTGTTCCTTGGCTTCCTTCTTGATCGTTTCCTCGCGCGCGACGGCCTCTTTCTTGGTTCGTTCCAGATCCACCAGATCGAGCGGCAATTCTTCCCATTCGCCGCGCTCTGCGCTTAGGTACTTCACGCGGTCCAGGAGCACCTGGTATTCGCGAGCCAACTGATAATTCCCGTCCTTCAGATATAGGCGAATGGTTTGAGCCATTGCCGGAATCCCGAATAAAATGACGGCGAGCGGCAGAAGAACAAAAAACCGCAACTTCATGCCTCTATTATGGGGCAGCGGATGGCCGCGGGCTCGGGGTCGCAAGACTCTTGTAGGCGGCCTCGACGAAGATGTCCGTGGTCCACGGGCCTGCCGTTGCGCCGTACAGCGGATCGTAATCGAGCGTGGGGCGCGCAGCCGTGACCTGCTCCAGGGTCATGCCCTTGGCGATCATCGCGCGCAGACGGTCGCGGACGATGGCCAGCATGTCGCGATACTCCAGCACGTCGGCCTCGTCGCAAAGCCTGCCGTGGCCGGGAATCACCATTGTGCCGCCCTCCTCGGCTTTAGCAGGGATGGCCAAATCGAGAACGCGATTCAGCCCATCTATAATTCCCTCAAGGCTCCCTCCCCGCGCCAGATCGATCACCGGATAGCGATCGGTGTCCATGATGTCGCCCGTGGCGATCACGTCGGAACGCCGGAAGAAGACTATGCTGTCGCCGTCAGTGTGCGCCGCGGGCGGATGATGCAACTCGATCGCTTCGCCGTCGAAGAACAGCTCGTTGCGGCCGCCGATGTATGTCTCGGTAGGCCAGGCTTCGGACGGATAATCTTTCATGCGCGCGGCCACCGGATCGCTGGCGATGATCTCCGCTGCCTGGGCGGCGGTGGCGAAAGGAGTGTTCACCAGTTCGATGTGTCGCGATGAGCCGTTGATGTTTGCCACGGCTTCGTTGGCGCCGACATGATCGGCATCCGCGCTGGTGTTCAGGATGTAGCGGATCGGGCGCGGGGAGATCTTGCGCACTGCCGCCAGCGTCTTGTCTCGCCGTTCGGCCGCGCCCGTGTCCACCAGCAGCACTCCCTGTTCGCTCGCCTGCACCGCGATGTTTCCACCCGCGCCGACAAGCATCGAGACATTGCCCTGCACGGGAACGATTTGGATCTCCGCCGGAAGAGCGGGAGGCGGAACGGCCCGATTCTTCGTGACCAAGCCGCCAGTCGACGTCTTCATGCTCGAACGGTATTCGGGAAACATGGTTTCCGGGCCGCCAAGAGCAGCAGCCTCGGGAATTCCGAAGCGGTTCGGGAATTCTTTCAGGAACGGGTTTTCACCGGGCAGATAGTTTGGCACGTCGCCTTTCGGCCGCTCCGAGAGTTCTTGAACGTATCGGCAGGGATATACCCACTGAATGTCGTTGCCGTTCAGAGTGAGCACAAAGTCTTCGCTCTTAATCAGCGGCTCCGTTAAATAGACCGGGTCATGGAGAATCATCACGTGCGTCAGATGATCGCCGTGACGGATGAAGTGCTCGGTCATCGTGGCCTGATCGCTCTGCGGAAGGCCGTTGCGGCGGATCCAGCCCTGCTTGATATGCGTGGTGTAGACCGTGAGGATGTCTCCCTCCCACTTCCCGGTCGAAAATCCCATCCAGGTGTGAGGCGCGTAATCGGGAGGATGTGGGCGGCCATCCATCCAGACGGTTCGCGTTTGCGAATAGGTGCTGATGTAGTTCTTGATCGCGATCACTTGCTGCGTCTCGGGATCTTTCTCTTCCCAGATGCGCAGGTTATTCGGCCCTCGGTAAATATAGGGCGAGACGTGCACGCGGCACTGCTGTTCTTGCAGCGTGAGCCGCGAGGCGTTCCAGCTTTCCGCCCTCAGCCGCGCCGCGTCGTTGATGGGGAGGCCTAGATAATCCCCCAAATCGGGTCCGGGGAGCCGCTCGGTCTGGTCTTCGTGAAATTGGGGCGTCCACTCCCCCGCCAGAAGAACTTGCCCTGGCGCCGGGCGCTCTGAGAGCCCGCCGAGTAACACAGCCAAAGTAAGTAAGCGATTGCGCATGCGACGTCCAAGCTGCGGTTCATTATATCGGACGGATATAATGGCGAGCGTCGTGCAAGCGGGTTCGCGCCTGAGCGCTCCAACCCGTTAGGAGTCGGGTTTAGGGGCAAGATGAAGGAACACAAGATTGCGGGCGGCGGCGGCGTCCAACTCCACTTAGTTGAAACCGGGAACACGAACGGACGCCCGATCCTCTTCATTCACGGGTTTTCCCAGTGTTGGCGCTCCTGGGTGCGCCAATTGCACTCGGACCTAGCCGATGACCATCGCTTGATAGCGATGGACATGCGCGGCCACGGGCTCTCGGACAAACCTCGCGAGGGCTATAACAACTCTCGAGTTTGGGCTGACGACGTGAAGTGCGCTATATCGGCCTTGCACCTGGACCACCCTATCCTCTGTGGGTGGTCCTATGGGCCGCTCCCGATTTTCGACTACATTCGCCATTACGGCGAGGACCAAATCGGCGGCGTCCACATCGTCGGCGGGATTTCCAAGCTAGGCGGCGAGGAGGCTATATCTGTATTGACGCCCGAGTTTCTGAATCTCCTGACAGGCTTCTTTTCCACCGAAGTAGAAGCGAGCGTGCGCAGCCTGGGCAGTCTGTTGCGCCTGTGCTTCGCCCGGGAGCCCGCTTGGGAGGATCTGTGCCTGATGCTGGGGTACAATCTCTCCGTTCCCCCCTCGGTTCGTGAAGCCTTGCTCTTTCGTTCGGTCGACAACGACGACATCCTGCCGAAGATTCGGAAGCCTGTATTGATAACGCACGGCGCCGCGGATAAGATCATTAAGTTCGAAATAATGGATCAGCATAAGGCGCGCATAGTTCACGCGCAGACCCACGTCGTAGCCAACGCCGGGCACGCACCCTTCTGGGACGATGCGGACGATTTTAACCGGCGATTGCGCGCCTTCGCCGGTAGCCTTCAGGATTCGGCTACGAGCGGAAGCGCAGCCTAAACTCTGCGGCCCGTTCAACGGAAAGGCCTCCAGCGCGCCGGCTGATCTCACGAGCTGCGCATACAGCGGCTTGAATGGCCAGAGGCGCCGCCGCGCTAGAATGGCCTGAGCACTCCCAACAAATGACAATTCTCGGAATCGGTGGACTGCTCGGCGACCCCGCTTGCGCGGTCCTCAAAGACGGCGAGTTGAAAGCCGCTGTCGAAGAAACCAAAGTGACCCGCGGCTTCCGGCCTGGCGAGATGCCGCAGACGTCGATCAGCGAATGCCTGCGCCTAGCGGGCGCGACTGCCGACGAAGTGGAGTGCGTGGCCGTAGCGCGCCCGTTCGCGCGCGGGCCGGAATCGATCTTTCATCTCGCCTTGCGGCATCAGTTTCCAAACGCGGAAGTGGTGGTGGTGGAGCATCATCAGGCCCACGCGGCGTCGGCTTTCTTCGCCTCTCCTTTTGAAGAGGCGACGGTGCTCACTCTCGACCACTCCGGCGACTTTCGATGCGGCGCGCTGTGGCGGGCCAGCGGCAATGAAATCCACGTGGAGAAGGAGTGGTACTACCCGGATTCGCTCGGGCGGCTCTATGGCGCCGTCACGGAGTTCCTTGGCTTCCGCGCCCGCGCCGACGAACATAAAGTCCAGTGGCTTTCCGCCTCGGGCGACGAATGTCTGGCGCCGCTCTTCCGGGAGATCCTTTCTCGCTCGACGCGGCTCGATCCTTCCTTTTTCGACGCCAGCCGTCATGCGGGAGGAGGGTTCAGCGCCAAGTTCCACGAGCGAGTCAGCAAAGCCGATGCAGCTTCGGTCGCGCGCGGTCTCCAGGAGGCCGTGCAAGAGACAGTCCTGGCGATGGCGGGCGAGGGCGAGAACCTTTGCCTGGCGGGCGGCCTGTTTTTCAACGCCCTGCTTATCGAGCACATCGAGCACAGCGGCAAGTGGAAGAACGTCTTTGTACAGGCGGCGGCGGGAAATGCGGGGACCGCGCTGGGCGCCGTGTTTCACGTCTGGCATCAGATGCGACGCAATCCACGCAGGCCGGATGGCGCATCGCTGCTGCTCGGCGCCAGCTATGATGCCGCCGAAATCAAGAAAGTGTTGGAGAACTGCAAGTTGCGCTTCCAATATCTGCGCTCCACCCATGAGCTCCTGGCGAGCGCGGTGCGGCTTTTGGGGGAACAAAAAATCCTGGCGTGGATGCAAGGCCGCATGGAGTTCGGCCCGCGAGCGCTCGGCAATCGCAGCATCCTGGCGTCGCCGCTGGATCCTTATTCCACCGAAAACCTGAACGTTTTCATCAAGCACCGGGAGCCATTCCGGAAATTTGCGGCATCCGTGCCCGCGGAATTGGCGAGCCAGTACTTCGAGGTAGGGCCAAACGCGCGCAACCTCGCGACCGTGGGCCGGGTTCTTCCTGAGCATCGGAAAACCTTCGCCTCAGCGATTCTCGGGCGCGATCTGATCCGCGTCCACACGGTGGAAGAAAGGGAAAATCCTCTTTACCACCGGCTGTTGCATTGCGCCGGCTCCGCCACTGGCCTCCCGGTTCTGTACAACACCAGCTTCAACTTGTTCGGCGACCCTCTTGTCTCCACTCCCCGCGACGCAGTCCGAAGCTTTTACTCCTCTGGTATCGACGCGCTATTCGTGGGAAACTTCCTGCTGGAAAAGTAGCCCAGCCAGATGAAATCGGTCCTTGCGCCAAATCCCGCCATGGTGTTATGATTGCCCCCAATACGACGCACGAACCGACCGGCTGACAGGTTAGGGAAGGAGATTCAACCTATGGAACGCAAAGTGAAAATCGGAGCTGGATTTGTGACGGTTCTGGCCTCGCTCGGCATCGCCGCTTCCATTTTGGAAAGGCGCGCCATCGTCGAAGCCGCCGGAGTCCAGGCGCCCCGATTCGAAGTGGACGTGATGTGGCCCAAGCCGTTGCCGAATCACTGGGTGGTGGGCAACGTCATCGGGGTTTCCGTCGATGATAAAGACCACATCTGGATTGTTCACCGGCAAGGTTCGCTCGAAGCAATGGAAGACTACGCCGTCGCGAACCCGCCGGGTCCCAAGCGGCGGGCGGGCAGGATCGAAGCCGAATGCTGCGCGCCGGCGCCGGCGGTTCTCGAATTCGATGAAGACGGCAACCTGCTCCGCTCTTGGGGCGGCCCCGAGGACGCCAAGAGAGGCGGCTATGTGTGGCCCAATTCGAATCACGGAATCACGGTCGATTATAAGGGCAACGTGTGGGTCGGCGGTAACGGCCGCAACGCGGCGCCGACCGCCGAAGAAGGCGGTCCCGCTCCGGCGCAGACCAAGCAAGCCGAGAAAGGCAAGCAAGGCGGCCGCGGACCCGCATTCAACCCCGCTGCTTTCCACGACAGCTATCTCATGAAGTTTACCCAGGAAGGCAAGCTCCTGATGCAGATCGGCAAGCCGTCGTCCAGCCATGGCAGCAACGATGTCGAAAACCTGGGCTTGCCGGCGAAGACATTCGTGGATCCAAAGACCAACGAACTGTACGTCGCCGACGGCTACGGTAATCATCGAGTCATTGTGTTCGACGCCGATACCGGAAAATACAAACGGCACTGGGGCGCTTACGGCAACAAGCCGGACGATACGCCGCTGGGCAACTACGAGCCCGACGCGCCCGTTTCCCAGCAGTTCCGCAATCCCGTGCATTGCGCCGAGCTATCGCGCGACAACCTGCTCTACGTCTGCGATCGCGTCAACGACCGCATTCAGGTCTTCAAACCGGATGGGACGTTCGTCAAGGAACAGGTCGTCGCCAAAAACACGTTGGGCGACGGGTCGGCTTGGGATATCGCGTTTTCCAAGGACCCGCAGCAGAAGTACATTTTCCTGGCAGACGGCTCGAACGAAAAAATCTACATCATGCAGCGGGACACACTAGAGATTCTTACCAGCTTCGGCGACGGCGGGCGTCAGCCCGGCCAATTTTACGCCGTGCACAGCATCGCCACGGATTCCAAGGGCAACATCTTCACGACCGAGACTTACCGCGGGCAGCGCCTTCAGAAATTCGTCTACAAAGGCATGGCGCCGGTGACCAAGAAGGATCAAGGCGTAGTTTGGCCAAAAAAGGGGTGAGCACCGCGAAGCTGGGCCAGCCATGATGCCGGCATTTCGGGCGATCGCGTAAAATAAGCAACGTGGTCTGAATTTTCCCGAGGAGAAAAGTAATCATCATGCGTTTGGTCTTCGTAGGGCTGGTTTGCGTGCTCGTCGCTTCGGCGCTCGATGCGCAAAATGATGCGTCTCGCGTTGTGGCCGGCGGCGGCATTTCCGTCCCGCAATGGACCGGCAAAATCGACGCCAATGAGGAGAGGCTCGGCCGGAATTTGAACGATGCAAAGTTCGCGAAAGAAGGCGAGACTTTTCACATCGTCACCGGTCCGGCCGTGACATATTGGAATCCCGCCGATAAAGCGGCCGGCGATTACACGGTGAAGGCGACATTTACCGAACCGAAGTACATGAACCTGAATAACCATCCGCATCCGTATGGGATTTTCATTGGCGGCAACGATATGGGAACTGCCGCCGAGAGCTTTCTCTACTGCGCGGCCTACGGCGACGGAAGATTCATCGTGCGCGGCTTTGGACCGGCTGCGTTTCAGATGAACGGCTTCGCTGGCCAAGCTAATCCAGCGGTGCACAAGGCCGCCGGAGTCGGGCAACCCGTCTCGCAGGAAATCGCTCTTTCCGTGAAAGGGTCCCGCATCGAGTGCTCGATCAACGGAACTGTGGTGGCGGGCTACGACAAGCCCGCTCTGGTGACGGCTGGCAAGCTGAAGGCTACCGAGGGGATTTATGGCCTTCGCTTCGCGCACAATACCGAGGTGAATGTAACCGGCCTGACGGTGGCGAAGAACTGAGGAGGGATCTATGAGAAGTCAAATGAGCAGAACCGTAGTGGGGTGTGCGCTGGGGATCGCTGGTCTGGCGCACGCCGGTTGGGCGCAGGCGCCTGGCGCCCAGCCCGCTCCCGCTGCGCCCGTGGTGGCCAATCCGACTTACGTCTCCATTCCTCTGGAGATCATGGTGAACCGTCCCGCCGCCGAAGTGTGGAAACGGGTCGGCAAGTTTTGCGACATTGGTGAGTGGCTGCGCGTCCAGTGCACCATCACGTCGGGAAAGGACGGTGAATTCGGCGCCATGCGTTCCGTCGCGAACGAGGTCCTGGTCGGAAAAACCGAGCTCTCCTACACCTATACTCAGCCTGTAAGAACGGGCCAGACGTACAACCTCTATCACGGCACGCTCGAGGCGAGGCCGGTGACGGCAACCACGTCAAAACTCGTTTACACCTTGGTATTCGATAATTCGATGCTGGCTGACGACGCCGCTCGCGAAAGAGACAAGCAGCAACGAGCCACGCGGTTCATGCAGGCGCTCGAGAACATGAAGATCCTCGCCGAAGGCGGCACGCTGCCGCCGACACCTGCCCCCGCACGCGGCGGCCGCTGACAATATCAGTCTTTCGGCCCCGGTCTCACCGAAGCGGCGGTTGCGGCTAGCTCCGCAACCAAGTCCTCCAGCCGGTGGTCGCTGATTCGCGAACCCCTGGCCACCCCAGACGATTCGCTGCGCCAAGAAACCCGAACCGGCAGCCGATTGTTCATGGATCTTTACATGAGCCGGCTGGAAAGCTGACTGCGGCCAGATTTGGCCGCCCGACGACATTGTCACGGCGCGCCCGCGGCACCGGTCTTGGCCGCGCGCACGGCTTCGACGGTCCGGCGCGCATAAGCGGTCGCAGCCGCGGCATCTCCGGCGTCATCCGTGGGCAGCGCGACGGTCACGCCCACGACGGCAGCCTTCGCCGCAAACGTTCCTAACACGACGCCGGTCCTCCCTTGGATCACGTCCCTCGCGGAATCGAGATATTGCTCCATCTCCTCCGTGCGGTCCGGGGGCGCAGACAGGACCAGCACGTCCGCCCACTGCGCATCCACCTCGCGCGGCGCGATGTAGTCTTTGCTCATTCGCTCCACGTTTTCGCTCCAAGCCGCGTCGGATTGGATCGTCTCCGGATCGGCGAGGTCCGGTAGTCTCCGCAACCGGACATTCGCCCGGGCTTGAATCGCCCCCACGCCTGCAGCCAGCGCGAGCGCTTCGCTCTTTCCGCGGCGCGAATAAAAGACTATCAATACGTTGATCGCCGTCATGCTAAATCGATAAGAAGAAGCTCTCCGCCTGAAGGTCCGCAGCCGGCGAGCATCAAGGCTCGCTCGCCGCTCACCGCCGCTCCGTCGCCGCCTTTGAGCGCATGTCCGTTCAGCGTAATGTTTCCATTCGCGCAATGCACCCAGGCGTGGCGTCCAGGCACGATTGGCTGCTCCAGAGTTTTTCCCGGCGCGAGCACGGACGCGTACGCGCGCGCATCCTGGTGAATAAAGGCAGCGGGCTCTGGAGGGTCCGGGTCTGGCCCGACCAGCAAGCGGAGCCGGCCCTGCTTTTCGGAGGGATCGTAGGCGAACTGCTGGTATCGCGGCGGCACATCTTCCGCCGCAGGAAGAATCCAGATCTGGAGCAGGTGCACCGGCTCGGTCTGTGAGGCGTTAAACTCGCTGTGGATCACGCCGGTGCCCGCCGACATCGCCTGGATCTCATTCGGCTTGAGCACGTGCCGCTCGCCCGTGCTGTCGTTATGCGCCAGGCCGCCTTCCATCACGTAGGTAAAAATTTCCATATCGCGATGGCCGTGCGCCCCAAAACCTCTGCCCGGCGCGATCGTGTCGTCGTTCAGGACATGCAGCGCGCGAAAGCCTGCGTGCGCCTGGTCGGAGTAGTTTCCAAAAGAAAATGTGTGATATGTGTTCAGCCAGCCGCGGTCAAAATGGCCCCGCTCTTCGCTCTTACGGATCGTTATCATGCCGCCGTCTCTCCTCCTGCAAGTTTACCTTCATCGCGCGCGGAGGCGCGGGCCAGCTTCGCCGCGCTGATCGCCTGGCCCGCGTGCCTTTGCGTGTGCTCCGCGATGTGCGTCAGGAGGCCGATTATCGTCGTCGGCAGGCGCTTCCTTCCCACTTCGCGCGGCTCGGCGAGCAGCGCCACATCAATGGAGCGCGCAAAGCTCTCCACTCGCTGGAACGCGGCGTCCATTTCCGTCAGCAACTCTTCGCGCGTCGCGCCCGGCTCGTGCTCCCTGGCCAGAAACTCCATCTGCGCTTGGGAGAGCCGCTCGCCTCGAAGGTATGCCGACAGTCGGTCCACGCTGCCGGCGACGTGCCGCAGATGAAATCCCACCGAGCCGAAGCCGTGTGGCGTTGCCCAGATCTGCTCCACCGTGAGTCCTTCGGTGTACTTCGCCAAGTCCTCGCGCGCCTGCTGGAATCCGTACAGCGAGGGTGCGATCAGCGGATGAACGCCTGTCAGCGGCCCGCGCAGCCACGGCTCAGGAAGAGTCTCAGATGCCATATGACCATGGTAAGATGACTATGGTTATGAAGGCAACCATCGCAGCGGGCGAGTTCAAAGCGAAGTGCTTGGCGCTGCTGGACGAGGTCCAGCAGACGCGGAAAGAATACGTCATTACAAAGCGCGGCAAGCCGGTCGCGCGTTTGGTTCCAGCCGAGACCCCAAAAAAGACGAAAGACGTTTTCGGTCGTATGAAAGGAACTGGAAAAATTCTCGGCGACATCTTCTCCACGGGTGAGCGCTGGGAGGCGGATGAATAGCGACTTACTGCTCGACACTCACTGTTGGGTGTGGATGCAGTTCGGAATTACCTCTCAATTCTCGCTAGAGGGCCGCGCGGCGCTGGACAGGGCGGCGGACGAAAACAGGCTGCTGCTCTCGGTGATTTCGGTTTGGGAGGTGGCTGTATTGGAATCCAAGCGCCGGCTCGAGTTATGGATGGACTGCGCCGCCTGGGTGGAGCAGGCGCTGCGGACTCCCGGCCTCACACTAGCGCCGCTCACCCCGGAAATCGCCATTCAGAGCACACGTCTCCCGGGCGTGCTGCATGGCGATCCCGCCGACCGGCTCATCGTCGCCACCGCCCGAGCCCACGGAGCCATGCTGATGACCAAGGACCGCAAACTGCTTGCCTACGGCCGCGCCAAGCACGTTCGGGTGATCAGCGCATGACTCCGCGACCGGCCCTGGACGCGGCGCTGGCGTTCGTCCACGCTATCAACCACCGGAATCCCGATGCACTCGCGGCTCTGATGACCGAGGATCATGCCTTTGTCGACGGACTGGGAGCGAGGATCGAGGGCAGGCAGCGGGTTAAGGCCGCGTTTGAGGCTTACTTCCGCATGGTCCCAGACTACATGATCGCGATCGACGAAACGTTCAGCGAAGGCTCCGTTGTGGTGATGCTCGGCAGCGCGGAAGGAACTTACTCCGCGGATGGAACGCTACGCCCGGAGAACCGCTGGATCACGCCCGCGGCATGGCGCGCCAGCATTCGCGATGGCTTGGTGGCGGAGTGGCGTGTCTACGCCGACAACGAACCAATCCGGCAGATTATGAGGCGGTGACTGCGGTTATCGCAGCGCCGCCTTGCTGGCGAACTCGAGCACCCAACCCGGGAAGATGCCCAACGCTAGCGTCCCCAGCGCGCTCCCGTACACTGCCGCCTTCAGGGCTGGGCCCGCCGGAGGCAGGTGCTCTACCGCTTCGCCCGGCTCGCGGAAATACATCACTACGAGAATCCGAAGATAATAGTACGCCGCGACAGCACTGTTCAGCAGTCCCAGCACGGTCAGCCACACCAGGTTCGCGTCCAGGGCGGCTTTGAAGATGTAGAACTTCCCGAAGAAGCCGCCGGTAAGCGGCACGCCGATCAGGCTTAGAAGGAAAATCGTCAGCATCGCGGCCATGACGGGCTGCCGTTGCGCCAGGCCGGCGAAGTCATCCACTTTGGTGAAGCGCTCGCCTTTGCGCGAAAAGTACGTCACCACAGCGAAGGCTCCAATGTTGGTGAACGCATATGCGGCGAGATAAAACATCGCGGCGGCCGACCCCGCGCCGGAATGCGCCGTTACCGCTACCAGCACGTAGCCCGCGTGCGCTATCGAACTGTAGCCGAGCAGGCGCTTGATATCCGATTGGAGGATCGCGGCGAAGTTTCCGACCGTCATCGTCGCGAGGGACACGGCCCAGAGAAGCGGCGCCCAAGTGGAGGCGATCGGCCCGAAGGCGGTGAAGAAGACCCGCAGCAGAATCGCGAACGCAGCACCTTTTGGCCCTACCGTCAGGAACGCGGCCACCGGCGCGGGCGCGCCCTGGTACACATCCGGCGCCCAGCTTTGGAACGGCGCCGCGGAGATCTTGAACGCAAATCCCACGAACATCAACGCCGCGGCGGTAGAAACGAAGGCCAGCGGCTCGTTCGCGTTCAGGAGCGCGCGGCGGATGTCCACCAGGTTCGTCGTTCCCGTGACCCCGTAAATCCACGCGATGCCGTAAAGCAGGAAGGCTGTAGCGAACGACCCCAGCAGGAAATATTTGAGCGCGCTTTCGTTGTTGCGCTTATCGTCCCGAAGATAGCCCGCCAGAACATAAGAGGCGATCGAGGAGATCTCCAGGCCGATGAAGATCATGATCAGCTCCTCAGCCGACGCCATGATGGATTGGCCGGCAGTGCTCCACAGAAGCAGCGCGTAGAACTCGCCGCCCATAGAACCTTCCCTCCGCAAATAGTCGGAGGAGCTCAGCACCGCCAGCAGCGCCACTCCAATCACCAGCACGCGGAAGAACGTCGCGAATCCGTCCACGACGATCATGTTCTGGAACGCCGTTCCGGGATCGCTATACGCCGCGAGCGCGCCCAGGAGCGCCGCCACCAATCCGGCTAATGAAAGCGGAGCGAAGATCCACTTCTGGCGGTCGGGAAGCGCCGCTTCCAAGAGCAGAATCAGAGTGCCCATCACCGTGAGGATGATCTCCGGCAGGACACGTATGTATTCGGCGGAGGTGGGAAGGAAATTAGCGGGCATTCAGGGCCACCTTCCCCACGGGCTGCGTTTGTTGAAGAATCTGAGCATTCTGCGCGCTGATGGGCGGCAGGAAGCTCTGCGTGAACGTGCCCATCCAAACCATGAGCGCCAGCAGCGGTAAAATCGCCGCCCACTCGCGCGGCGTCAAATCGAACATACGATGGCTCACCGGTTCCGCAGCCCTTCCATAAAACGCCCGCTGATATAACCACAGCATGTAGCACGCGGAAAGAATCACTCCCAGCGCGGCGAACACCACCCACGTGAAATTCGCCTGCGCAGTTCCCTGCAAGACCAAATATTCGCCCACGAAATTGTTCAGCAAGGGCAGGCCAATCGAGGCCAGCGTGGTGATCAGAAACACCGCCGCGAGATTCGGCGCGGGCGTCGCCACGCCTCCGTACGCCGCGATCTCCAGCGAATGCCGCCGCTCATACATGTAGCCCACCAGCATGAAGAGCGCGCCCGTAGAGACTCCGTGATTCAGCATCTGGTAGACCGCGCCGTCGAAGCCTTGCTGGGTGAACGAAAAAATTCCAAGGACGACAAAGCCCAAGTGGCTCACAGAAGAATAGGCCACCAGCTTTTTCATGTTCGGCTGGACCAGCGCCACCAAAGCCCCATAAATAATCCCGACGATCGCCAGACCCGCCACCCACGGCGCCGAGTTGCGCGACGCGTCCGGAAACAATGGCAGGCAGTAGCGCATCAGCCCATAAGTGCCCATCTTCAACATGACGGACGCCAGCATTACCGACCCGGCGGTGGGCGCCTCTACGTGCGCGTCCGGCAGCCAGGTATGAAGCGGAAACAGCGGCACCTTGATCGCAAACGCGCCGAAGAACGCCAGGAACAGCAGTAACTGCACGCGCGCATCGAAGATCAGCCGTCCGGATTGGATCTGCATCAGAATATCGGAATAATCGAACGTGCCGGATTTGTTGTACAGATAAATGATCGCCGCCAGCATCAATACGGAGCCGGCCATTGTGTAAAGGAAGAATTTCACGGCGGCGTAAATGCGCCGCTCGTGGCCCCAGATTCCGATGAGGAAATACATCGGAACTAGCGACACTTCCCAAAAGACGTAGAACAGGAACAAATCCAGCGCCACGAACACGCCGATCAAGCCGAATTCCAGCAAAATCAGGAGAGCGTAGTATTCTTTCACGCGCTTGTCGATGTGCTTCCAGCTCACCAGTACCGCAATGGGTGTTAGCAGCGTCGATAGCAGGACCAGCCACAGGCTCAATCCGTCCAGCGCGACGTGATAGCGAATTGGCGGGTAACTGATCCACGGGACGTTGGTCTCAAAATGCCACCCCGCCGGGGCGGCGAACCAATAGGGCGCGATTAACCCCAGCGACGCCGCGAACGCGACCACCGAGATCAGCAACGCTCCCATGCGCGACGCGTTCGGATTGTCTTTGGGAACCAGCAGCAGGAGGAAAAAGCCCACCAACGGCAGGAATAGAACCGTATCCAGGAGGGTCACCGCAGTCCTCCTCTCCACTCCATGAATACGATCGCCAGAATCGATCCTGCCACCACCCAGGCGGCGTAGTTGCGGATGTAGCCCGATTGCGCCAAACGCAGCAGACTGCCCGTGGCCCGCGCCACTGCGCCGACGCCGTTGACCGCCCCGTCTACGATGCGAACGTCCCCCACGCGCCAAAGCACCTGCCGAGAGCCGTCAACCACGGGGCTCACGACGGTGACGTCATAAAGCTCGTCGACGAAGTATTTGTTATAAACCCAGCGGTATGGACCGCGGAACACCCGCACGAATGCATCCGCCAAAGCAGGTGAAACGAGGTAGAACAAAGCCGCGAATAAAATCCCGGCCGCTCCCGCCGCCACGGAAACGTACATGAGCCACGGTTCGCCCTCATGAGGTTCGCCGAACATCGGCTCCAAAAACTTCGGGACGTTGATAAAGCCGCCTCCCAAACTGAGCGCAGCCAAAATCACCAGGGGGATCAACATCACCGCGGGCGATTCGTGAATGCCGCCGTGGCCGTGCCCATGGTCATGCGAGCCGTGATGCTCGGGCGGCTTGCCGCGGTAGTCCCCGAAGAAGCATAAAAACAACGCCCGGAACACGTAAAATGCCGTCAATCCCGCCGTCAAAACGCCCACCCAGTAAATCCATGGCGCGCGCTCGTATGCGGCAGCCAAAATCGCGTCTTTGCTAAAGAATCCGGAAAAGGGCGGAATGCCGGCAATCGCTACGCCTGCACAGAACAGCGTGATGCACGTAATGGGAACCTTCCTGGCCAGGCCGCCCATTTTTTGCAAATCCTGCTCGCCGGACAACGCATGAATTACGCTGCCCGCGCCCAGAAACAGCAGAGCCTTGAAGAACGCGTGGGTCATGACGTGGAACACACCCGCCGAAAATGCCCCCACGCCCAGGCCAACAAACATGTAGCCCAACTGCGAAACCGTCGAATAGGCGAAGACTTTCTTGATGTCGTTCTGCGCCAAACCGATCGTGGCGGAGAAGAAGGCCGTCGCGATTCCGATTACCGCCACCACATCCAGCGCCAACGCCGAGTGCAGATAGATCTGCGCGCTGCGCGCGACCATGTAAACTCCGGCCGTCACCATCGTGGCCGCGTGAATCAAAGCGCTCACGGGAGTGGGGCCGGCCATCGCATCC
The DNA here is from genome assembly GCA_035631295.1 of Bryobacteraceae bacterium. GTDB lineage: Bacteria > Acidobacteriota > Terriglobia > Bryobacterales > Bryobacteraceae > Palsa-187. The sequence continues at coordinate 57,271 of DASQJB010000200.1, forward strand.
GGCAACCAGACGTAGAGGGGAATCTGCGCCGATTTGCCGGTGGCGCCAACAAGCAGCAGCAGCCCCGCCGCTGTGATCCATCCGGCTTGCGTCTCCACTGGCATTGCCTTGACGGCCGCGAAGACCCTGTCAAAATCGAGCGTGCCGAAATGCACCCCAATCAGAAAAATGGCCAGTGCGAAACCGAAATCGCCAATGCGATTCACGATGAAGGCCTTGTTACCCGCATCGGTGGCGAACTTCTCCAGAAAATAAAACCCGATCAGCAGGTAGCTGCACAATCCCACGCCCTCCCAACCGACGAACATCAGCAGGAAATTCGCGCCCAACACAAGAACCAGCATGAAAAACATGAATAGGTTCATGTAGGAGAAAAAGCGGTAATAGCCGCCTTCGTGCGCCATATAGCCGACCGCATAGATATGAATCAACAGGCCGACGCCGGTGATGATGCCGAGCCAAACGGCGGTCAACCGGTCTATCGCGAAATCCACAGAAATATTAAAGGCGCCCGATTGAATCCAGGTGTAATAGTGCTCGCGGTACGGCTCCAGCAGGCCGCCGTTGAAAATTCCCAGGGCGCTTAGCGTTTTGACTACCCACAGAAAGCTCAGCAGCACCGAGCCGACCGCGATCGCGTTAATTGCCGCCTTCGAGAGCCGCCGTCCGAAAAGCCCGTTCAGCCCGAATCCGGCTAGCGGGAAAAAAGGTATAAGCCAAAGTAGCATTAGTCCTTGAGCGAACTCACTTCATCGATCTCCAGAGTCTGGCGGTTTTTGAAAACCGTGAGTATGATGGCGAGCCCTACCGCCGCCTCCGCGGCGGCTACCACCATTACGAAAAAGCTGAAAATGTGGCCGTCGTTCTGCTTCAGTTTGTAGGAGAAGCTCACGAAGCTCAGATTCACGGCGTTCAGCATCAGCTCGATCGAGATGAATACTGTAATAATGTTGCGGCGGAACAGAAATCCAGCCACGCCCAGCGCAAACAGGATCGCGCTCAGGACCAGATACCAAGTGAGCGGAGTTTCAGCAGGGAATGGAAGCGCGGGCATCAGTCGATCTCCTTGCGCGCCAGAACGATGGCGCCGGCGATCGCGATCAGAATCAAGAGACTGGTTACTTCAAACGGCAGCAGGTATTCGGTGAACAGGCGCGCGCCGATCGCTTCGACCGTCCCGCCGTCGAATCCGCCAAACCTCACCGGCGCCGAGGGTGGAAGGCCGGTCTCTAAAACGTACGCCACCGCGCCGACAAAGAAAATGAGCAGCGGCGGACCCGCCCATCTCACCCAGATGCGCGGCTTGGTTTTGCGCTCCTTGCCCGCGCCCAGCAGCATGATCACGAAAACAAACAGCACCATCACCGCTCCGGCGTAGACAATAAGCTGCGCCGCGGCGATGAATTCGCCTCCGAGCTGAAGGTAAAACACTGCCAACGCCCCCATCACACCCACCAAGGAGAGGGCGCTCGAAATCGGGTGCGTCTGAAGAACCACGTTGATTCCGCAGCCCACGGCGATTGCGGCTAAAATCAGAAACAGAATCGAGTTCATATTATTTGGCAGTAAGAGCTACGGCTAGGCTGGTGGCCAGTAGGTTCAACATCCCCAACGGAAACAGAAACAGCCACGCGAACCTCATGAGCTGGTCGTAGCGGAAGCGCGGGAGCGTCGCCCGAACCCAGATAAACAGGAACAGAATCGCGCCGGTTTTCGCGCCAAACCAAAACAAGGGCAGCAGAATGGGCTGAACCGCCGGAATCAGGAATAGTCCGGCGATTCCCAAACTCAGCACGCCGAATACTGGAAGCGTGATGCGGTCAAGCGGCCGCGCCGGGTTCGCCGCGTGGTAGAAGCACAACAGGCCTGCAGCGGCGTGCACGAGAGAGGGAATGTACTTCGAGCCATACTCCGCCGGAAAGGGAGGCTGCCAACCTCCTAGGAACAACAGCGTCGCCACGCACGAAACCGTCACCATGTTGGCGTATTCCGCCATGAAAAACGCCGCGAACTTCATGCTCGAATACTCGGTGTGGAATCCGGCAACTAACTCATTTTCCGCTTCCGGCAGATCGAACGGTACGCGGTTAGTCTCTGCAAACGCCGCGATCAGGAAAACGAGGAACGCAAGGATTTGGGGGAACGGGCTGTGAAAGATGCCCCAATTCGGTATAAATTTGGCGTAGTAAAAGCCTTGTTTCGCGACGATTTCGCGAAAGTTCAGCGTGTTGAAAATCAGCAGCGGCGCGGCGATCGCGAGAGCCATAGGCAACTCATAGCTGATCATCTGCGCCGAGCTGCGCAAGCCGCCCAGCAGCGAATACTTGTTGTTAGAAGACCAACCCGCGAGCGCCACCCCGTATACTCCCAAACCCGAGATGGCTAGAATAAATAAAACGCCGATGTCGAGGTCCGTCAACTCCATCCCCGTCCGGACGCCGCCGACTTCAATTACCGGACCAAAAGGAATCACTGCGATCGAGATCAGCGCGAACGTTACCGCAATGAATGGCGCGAGCAAATAGAATATCGTGCTCACGTGGGAAGGCAGCATGCCTTCTTTCGTGATCAGCTTGATGACGTCGGCCAACGGTTGCAGCAAACCATGCGGCCCCACGCGCCGGGGCCCGACGCGAAGCTGCACATGCGCGATGACCTTTCTCTCGATCCACTGCAAGTAAGCTAACGTATGCATCAAGACGGCGACAACGATTGCGGTCTTGATGAGGCTGAGAAGGTAGAAATTCATGCCAGAACTTCTCCCGGCGCGACGGGATGCGGCGCGGCGGCTCCATCCTGATATAGTGCTCCGGGCGCCTCAATCACCGAGTTTAGGACGCTTGAATAGCGGCCCAGTGTCCCCGAAGTGAATAACGTGTCGCCGCTTGATGCAATGCTCCCTGGAAGCGCCGCCACTCGTCCATTCAAGGGCGCCGTTGGAGCGGCGCCACCCGCGGCGACCACCGGCATCGGCACGTTATAACCCGGAACCGAACGGCAAATTTCCTCCAACACCTTCTCGGGCAGCCAGATGCCCAGGTTCACTCCCATTTCCTTTGCGATCAGCCCCATGATCTCCAGATCCGTCTTGGTTCCCATCGCTTTGATGGCGGCTCTGAGCTTCTGGACCTCGCCGCAAGTGTTAGTCACAGTCCCGTTCTTCTCGTAAGCCGAAGCAGCGGGAAGCACGATGTCCGCGCGTTTCGCGGTCTCCGTCATGAACAGATCCTGCACCACCACCCAGGCTCTCGCCGCTGCGAGCGTGGCGGCTTTGAGCGGATTCGCGCCGACAACCCAAAGCACGTCCAGGTCAGGAGCTGCCAGCATCTGCTCGCGGCTCATTCCGCCGTCTCGCGGGATCACACCCATATCAAACGCGCCCCGCGAGTTCGAATAATCCACGAGGCAGACGTATTTCACTGGAATCCCAAGGGAATCGCCGAACGCGATCAGCTTGCGCAACCCGCTACCCTGGATGGCGGCGCCGAAAAGTATGACCAGATCGCCTTCACTCTTCAACTGGTCGCGCAGCGACTCCACCGCGGCCAGTTCCCCGCCCGGCTGCACATGAACGGCGGCCGCGCCCTGCTTTTCTTCCCGCACCGGGCCGTAAGTCACTGCGTAGACATGCGCTCCGTGATGCCGTATATTCGCGCGGATTTGATAAGCCAACAGGGGGTGCTGCTGCGAAAGATCGTTCGCTACAATCAGCACAGCCTTGGCCGTATACAGATCGTCCACTGTAGCGAGCGCGTTCGTCCTGCCTGAAAGAGCGTCGAAAAATGTCGCCAGATCGCCGGTTCTATGATGATCGATGTTGGGCGTCCCTAGCCCCTGGCGCGCGAACTTCTGCAGGAAAAAATTCTCTTCGTTGCTCGTGTGATTCGAACCGATCACCCCGAAACGCGCGCCGGCCTTCTTGAACTCGGCAAACCGGCCTCCGACAATCTCCAGAGCCTTCGACCAGGAGATCGGCTCAAAACCCGATCCCGTCTTGAGCATCGGGGACTGCAACCGCTCAGGATGTTCCGTAAAGTCGAAGGCATAGCGGCCCTTGACGCACAGAAACTCGCCATTGACGCCGCTGCGGTCGCGATTATTTCCGCGAAGGATTTTTTCGTTTCGCACGCCCAGCGTGGTCTTACAGCCGTCGGCGCAATGCGTGCAGATCGTGCCGACGTGATTCATCTCCCACGGGCGCGTCTTATAGCGATAGGCTCCGCTCGTCAGCGCGCCCACCGGGCAAATGTCGATGCAAGCGCCGCATTCGTCGCATTCCAAATAATCGTGCCGGTTGGGGACGATTTCCGAAATCACGCCCCGGTCGGAAACGCCCAGAGCGTTCACGCCCATCCCTTCATTGCAGACGCGTACGCAGCGGTAACACAGAATGCAGCGCGGCGCGTCGAAATAAACCACCGGCGACCATTGTTTCTCCGGAACGTGCTGTTTGCGCTCCGTGAAGCGGCTTTCGCCCGCGCCATAGCGAAAGACCATGTCCTGGAGCTCGCATTCGCCGCCTTTGTCGCAGACCGGGCAATCCAAAGGATGATTCGTTAGCAGGAATTCGAGCGTGCCCTTGCGGGCCTGCGTCACGACGTCCGACTCGGTCCGCACCACCATGCCCTCGGCCACCGGAAGCGTGCAGCCCACCTGAAGCTTGGGCGTCTTCTCCACTTCCACCAGGCACATGCGGCAGGCAGCTTGCAGCGTCAGGCCCTCGTAATAGCAGAACGCGGGAACTTCGATGCCGTTCTCCCGCGCGACCTCGATCAGGAGCTTGCCCTTTTCGGCTTCGACGCCCTGTCCGTTAATGGTGAGCTTCACGGTTTCGGCCATCGATTACAGTCCACCTTGCGCCGCAAACGATGCGGTGGCGCAGGCACTCGTCCCTGCCGCCGCACCCGTGTCGAGGCCTGGCGCCGGCGAAGACTGCGGCAGGCGTCGAGACGAGTCTCGACGCGGCACGCAAGAGTGCGTGCGCCACGAAAATCTAGTAGTAGACAACCCTAGATTCATGCCGCCACCGCCAGCAGTTTCTCAAAGTCCTCTGGGAATTTGTCCACGATGGAAATGGTGGGCATCGCCGCCGCGTCTCCCAGCGCGCAAAAAGTGCGGCCCAGCATGTTCTTGGAGAGCTCGCCCAATAACGACACATCCTCGCGCCGCCCGCCGCCGTCCACGAAGCGCTGCAGAATTTTCCGCAGCCACGTCGTGCCCTCGCGGCACGGAATGCACCAGCCACAGCTTTCGTGGGCGTAAAAGCGCATAATGCGCAGCGCTACCTTCACCATGTCCGTAGTTTCATCCATTACTACCATGCCGCCCGAGCCCAGCATGCTTCCGACTTTCGCCAGCGTGTCGTAGTCCATCGGGATGTCGCATTCTTCCGCTTTGAGAAGCGGGCAGGACGATCCTCCCGGCACCACTGCTTTGAGCTTCTTGCCGCCCGGGATTCCGCCCCCCACTTCGTAAATCGCCTTGAGCATCGGATAGCCCAGCGGCAGCTCGTACACTCCAGGCTTGTTCACGTGCCCCGAAATGCACACCAGGCGCGTGCCGCCGTTCTTGGGAGTCCCCAGGTCCGCGAACGCTCTTCCGCCGTCGCGAATGATCGCCGGAACCGCACTGAACGTCTCCACATTGTTCAGCAGCGTAGGACTGGCCCAAGCGCCTGCCACCGCTGGAAACGGAGGCTTCATCCGCGGAATCCCGCGCTTGCCCTCGAGCGAATCCAGCAGCGCCGTCTCTTCGCCGCATTCGTAAGCCCCAGCTCCCGAATGCGTGTATAGATCGAATTCGAATCCCGTGCCAGCGACGTTCTTGCCGAGATACCCTTTCGAATACGCCTCGGCGATCGCCCGATCCATGTGGTCGATCAGGTAGCGGTACTCACCGCGAATGTAGATGTAGCCCTTGTGCGAATCCATCGCCAGGCCGGCGATCAGAATTCCCTCGATCAACTGGTGCGGATCATACTCCATCAGCAGCCGGTCTTTGCAGGTTCCCGGCTCGCTCTCATCCGCGTTCACCACGATGTATTTGGGCTTAGGCGAAGAGCGTGGCACGAAGCTCCACTTCAAGCCCGTCGGGAATCCCGCTCCGCCACGGCCCCGGAGCGAGGAAACCTTCACTTCCTCGATAATCTGCTCCGGCGTCATCTCGCGAGCTTTCAGAAATGCCTTGAATCCGTCGTTGGCCAGATAGGTGTCTAGCGACTCCGAATTCTCGAGGCTGAAGCGCTTGCTGACGACTCTCGTCTCGAGTGGGCTCGGTTCGTTATAGAGCTGTTTGGGCATTAGGAATCCGCTCCCTCACGGTCGCGGCTCGGTAGGGAAGGGTTGCGGCTCTGTAGGGCGTCGATCAACTGGTCGAGCTTTTCCGGAGTCACGAAATGATGAAAATCGTAGTTGATCTCAACCGCCGGCGCCCAGGAGCATGCTCCCATGCACTCCACTTCCTCGAGCGAAAACTGCCCGTCCGCCGTCACTTCCTTGTGACCGATCCCCAGCTTCTTCCGCGCATGCTCATAAAGCTCTTCGCCGCCCACCAGCAGGCAACTGATGTTGGTGCAGACCTGGACGTGGTGTTTCCCCATGGGCTTGCGGTGAAGCATCGAATAGTAGCCCACCACTTCGTCCACTTGCAGCGGCGCAACTTCGCAGCGCCGCGCCACTTCTTCGACCAACTCCCGCGTCACCGCGCCGACTTCGTCCTGCGCGTAAATGAGCATGGGAACCACGGCGGAACGCTTCCGCCCTTCGGGGTAACTTGCCAGCATTTTTTGGAATCGCTCTTCGAGCTGGGGAGAAAAGGTCATTAACGGTCCGTGTCCCCCAGGACGAAGTCCATGCTGCCCAAGGCCGCGATCGAATCGGCGATCAAGATCCCTTCAAGCATGTTCGGCAACCCTTGCAAGTTGCCAAAGCTGGGCGTGCGCATGTGCACCCGGTAGGGTTTGGAGGTTCCGTCGCTGACGACGTAATATCCGATCTCGCCGCGCGGCGATTCTATGCACTGAAACACCTCGCCGGCCGGCACGCGGAATCCTTCGGTGACGATCTTGAAATGGTAAATCAGGGCCTCCATCTGGGTCTTCATCTTTTCCCGGTCCGGCAGCACCACGTGCGGGGCATCGGCCTGGTATGGCCCTTCCGGCATGCCCTCCAGGGCCTGCGCGATGATGTTGGCGCTTTCCCGCATCTCTTGTAGCCGCACCCGATAACGGGCGTACACGTCGTTTTCGGTGCGTGTGGCGATGTTGAAATCGAACTTGTCATAGCTGGAGTAGGGCTCGTTCTTGCGCAGATCCATGGGCACGCCCGCGGCGCGCACCATCGGGCCGGTCACGCCCAAATCCAGCATGTCTTCGAGCGAAATGAAACCCACGCCCTGGGTGCGGCGCTTCCAGATCGGATTGGAGTCGAGCAGCTCTTCATACTCGTCCACCTTGCTGGGAAAAGCGCGAATGAATTTGCCCACCGCCTGCTGCCAGCCTCGCGGCGGCTCCAGCGCCAGCCCGCCGATGCGGATGTAACTGGTCATCATCCTCTGCCCGGAGAACATTTCCAGGATGCGCAAAATGTCTTCGCGCTCGCGGAAGCAGTAGAAGAAGACCGTCATCGCGCCGATATCCAGCGCGTGGGTGCCCAGCCACACCAAGTGGCTATTGAGGCGTGAAAACTCCGTCATCATCACACGCATCCATTGCGCACGAGGCGGAATCTCCAGTTGCAGCAGCTTCTCCACGGCCAGGGCGTAACACAGGTTGTTGGACAGGTTCGCAAGGTAGTCGACGCGGTCGGTCAGCGTAACGGCCTGTTGCCAGTTTTTTTGCTCGCATTCTTTCTCGATGCCGGTGTGGAGGAATCCGATGTCCGGCTCCGCCTTGACGATGGTTTCGCCCTCGAGCTCCAGCACGATGCGCAGAACCCCGTGCGTGGAGGGGTGCTGCGGGCCCATGTTCAGGGTCATGCGCCGCGGCGCGGCGGGCGACTCGGGCCTCTCCGGCACTGCCTCGATCGTCGCAACGTGCTCTTCAAATAGGGGCGGCTTCTTCATACTTCACTCATTCCCGTAGCCGTACTTGTAGCCGTGCACCGGATAATCCTTGCGCAGCGGATATCCTTCCCAATCGACGGGCATCAGAATCCTCACCAGGTTGGGATGATTGCGGAAGCGGATGCCGAACATATCGTAAACTTCACGCTCATACCAATTGGCGCCCCGCCACACGGACGTCACGGACTCGATCTCCGGGTCGTTCCCGCTTAACCGGCACTTCAGTCGCAACCGTCGATTCCGCTCGATTGAATGCAGATGATAAACGACCTCGAATCGCGCGCCATCCTTCATCAGTGCTGGATGCCAATCCACCGCGGTCACCGCGCTCAAGCGGATGAATTTCTCGCTGTCCTTTAGATAGCGGCAAAGATCCACGATCTGGGATGGCTCGGCAATTAGCGTTGTTTCGCCGAATGCTTCCGTGGTTTCCAGGATGGCAGGATGATTCATTTGGAAGCTGCTTCCTCGTCGCGGTGAGGCGTCCAGTCGAGCACGCCTTTTTTCCAGACATAAAAGAAGCCCACTAGAATCAGGACGACGAAGATCAACATCTCCACAAATCCGAACAGCTTGAGCTGCCGGAAAACCACCGCCCACGGGTACAGGAATACCGCTTCGATGTCGAACAAAATAAAGATCATCCCCACCAGGTAAAACTTCACGCTGAAGCGCTCGCGAGCCGAGCCGACCGGCGCCATTCCCGATTCGTAAGGAGTGTCCTTCAGAGGGCTCCGCGCGCGTTTGCCGAGCAGCACTGAGATTGTGATCAGCGCAGCAGCGATCCCGGCCGCGATCACGATCTGGACCAGGACCGGAAAGTAAATCTCAGGGTAGCTTGTCGGCATGCTTGGAGGAAGCGGAAGGCTTAACTCCTTACTATAATGACCGGCGGAAGGCTCTGTCAAACCGGGCGCGCACGAGGGGCGCACGACATACGGTCCCCAGCGCGGCCGGCAAGATTCCGAACAATTTATGGCTTCAGCCCAGGAAGGCAGGCCTGCCAGTCGCGCCCAGGTGGCCTAAAGCCCTCTTCTGGCCGGTGCCTCAGCGGCACGGCTTGAAGCCGTGCCCTGATACAAGCCCAGCCTGTCCGACAGAATTTTTTTGGACCGAACAAAGCCATTATCTAACTCGATCGCATCCAGCCTTCGCGCAAGAGTGTAACCACAGATGCGGCCGTGGCTTGGATTCCCTGATCGCAGAAGCTGCTGAAACCACGCGAATAATACGACACGTGAGTGATGTGAATGACAGGAGTACACTTCTCAAAAGGAGGTTTGTATGAAAGTCCTCGCGGTGGGAGCAACGTTGGCAGTTCTGGCCCCGGGCATTGGGCTGTGTCAATCCCCGGCCAAAAAGACGGCGCCGCCCTTTGTGCAGGAATTGGTATTAGCGAATCACATTCTGGCGAATGAGGGAGTGGTGGACGCCTATGGCCATGTGAGCATCCGGGATCCCAACAATCCTCAGCACTATTGGCTCGCTCGCCATATGGCGGCGGGCGTGGTCGCGGCGGGCGACATCATCGAATACGATCTCGACAGCAAGCCCGTCAGTGGCGATCCCGGCGCGGGCTACACGGAGCGCTTCATCCATGGCGAGATCTACCGCGCCAGACCCGACGTAATGGCGATTGTACATTGCCACTCGCCCGACCTGATTCCTTTCGGGGCGAGCTCCGTTCCGCTTCGTCCCGTGTATCACATGGCCGGCTTCCTGGAACAGCCGGTGCCCATATTCGAGATTCGTGCCGCGGCGGGGATTACCGACATGCTGATCCGCAATCCCGAGCTAGGGAGAGCTTTGGCGCAAACGCTGGGCCCCACGCCTGCCGCCTTGATGCGCGGTCATGGAGCCGTGGTGGTGGCGCCTTCGCTACATGTTGTCGTCGGCCGCGCCTACTATATGAACCTGAACGCGCGCCTGCAGTTGCAAGCCATTCTTCTGGGGGGCTCGGTCAAATACCTCGATCCCGAAGAGGCGCAGAAAACGGGCGCGCAGGACGGCTTCGAGCGGGCTTGGGATTATTGGAAGCGCCGCGTGAAATAGCGTCCATGATGACGATGTGAGGCTTGGTGGACGTGGGGGGATTCGAACCCCCGACCCCGGCGTTGCGAACGCCGTGCTCTCCCAACTGAGCTACACGCCCACGTTTTCTTCGCAATCAGAATAACACGGCCTGCTGCGCGCCTTTACTGAGGAGCTTGGCTGCGATGGCTCGGATAAGGCCCGGTCAACTGCTCCTGGCAGATGTATTCTTCCAGTTCCAAGCCTTGCGCGAGCGTGAAGTTCCGGCTGAAGGAGTACGGCTTGGTGTAAGCCCTTGGATCTTCGAGGGTGTAATCCACGCGCATGTGGCCCAAATCCGGACGGCGGTAGCGCTCAACTGCGTGGAGTTGCTCGCTATGCGGTCTGCCGGTCGCGTCGAGCCAAGATTTGTCATTCACGCCCGCAATGTCTACCACCAGAGTGTCGCCGTCCCAGGAGCCGGTGGGATCGCCGGTCCAGGAATCGCCGGGGTCGAGTTGCTTGGAGTGGTCGCGCCCGTCGAGAAAGATCCGGCGAAACGCTCGTGTGTTGCCTTCCGGCAGCACCGTCAGCAGCGTGGGCGTTTGCACAAATTTGTAGGGCAACGCATTGACGCGCGCAACGCCGTCGGGCAGGCAGTAGCGCTCGGGATCAAGGCTCGGGTTCGCCTTACGCTCCTGATAAATCTTCAACGCGGCGGGCTGATACCCAGGATCGCTGGGCAAATTCGGGCTTCCCGCCAGCACCCACACACCGGAAAAATCGACTTTGCCGCCAGGCATCCGCGGCGTGGGCCCGGAGGGGGCGCCGGGGGCTCTCTTTGCGGGCGGCGGATTCACTCCGGTTCGCGTGACGTTCTTGTTCTCTGGGCTCGCGCTCTTGTTCGTTGGCGCAAAGTCGAGGTGCTCGGGGTCGAGGTTATTCTCGTTGCAGACGTACTCCGACATCTCGATCGCGGTCTCTAGAGTCGACACGCGATTCGTCACCCAGGGCTTGGTATACGCGCCGGGATCTTCGACAATATTCTGGATTTCCAGATTGCCAAAATCGCGCCGGCGGAAACGTTCGATGACATGCATTTGGTCTGTATGTGGATGGCCGGGCATGTCGAGCCAAGACTTATCGTTTAGGCCGACAGTATCCACCACGAGCGTGTCGCCTTCCCAGCGGGCGCGTGAATCGCCGTACCAGGTGGGTTTCAGATTCGTGGGGTGATCGCTATTCACGAAGTACTGCCGGTAGCTGTGAATGTTGCCTTCGAATAGGACCAAGACGAGTTGCGGAGTTTGAACAATTTGATAATGGTAAGGTGCGGACCGCGGCGGACCTCCCGGCATGCAGCGGGCTTCCAGGTCGTCGGAATAATTCGTCAGAGCGCGCTTGTCGACCAGCGCCTTGGCCCACGGAAGCATCGACGGAGGCTCCTGATTAGGCAGCCCCCTTTGGCCGTTCCAGATTCCCGAGAGGTCCGGTTTGCCGTCGGGAGCGCGCGGGACCGGCCCGGAGGGACCGGGCGGAGGGGGCGGAATCGTCGGCCTGACCGGGTTTGCTTTGGTTTGAGCCGCGTCTTGCGCCACAGTAGGAGCTGGCGCGACGCAAAGAAGGACTACCGCTGGCCCGGCGACCGCCAGACCCAATAACCAATTTCGCTTCACGTTGTTGTTTGGAGCGCGCACAACGG
>DASQJB010000201.1:0-5454 GCA_035631295.1 Bryobacteraceae bacterium
AAGATTGCCCACCTCACATCAGGCTTAGTACCCCAGGCGCAGCTCGCCCTCTGGCTTACCGTCGACGGCGCCCTTCGTCAACCATTCCAGCGACGCGCGGAAAAGCAGCAGATGATTCTTCTCCCACATCGCGTTGTGCGAGGAACAAGCCAAATCCACGAAGACTTTCTTCGGAGTGCCTAAATCGGCATAGAGCTCGCGGACACGGTCCGGGTTCACCTGCTTGTCGTGAACGCCGGAAACCATCAAGGTGGGGATCTGCGTTTGCGCGACGGCAGCCTCCGTCCAGCCCCAGCTTGTTACCTGCGGCGCGCGCCGCACGCCCGTCCCCCATGCCGCGCCCACAGGATCCGACTGGATCATGCTGGTCCACACTGCATCGCTCACCGCCGGCAAGTACTGCCCCGGACAACCAACCTGGCGGTCCCAGTTGGCGGTGAACTCATCGTGCGACTGCGTGGTCATCGCCGCGCCCTTCGCTGGAACCTGCGTGGGAGGATTCGCCGAAGCGCTGCGGTTGTAGGCCGGCGCCAATAGCACCAGTTTCAGAACCTTCTCCGGATGCTGGGCCGCGAAACCGCCGGCCCGCGGCCCTCCCAGCGACCAAGCCAGCAAGCTCACTTTATCGACATGCCGGAGCGCGCGCACATGGTCGACCACGGCGCCAATGTCGCTCCAGTCGGAAGGCAGAGTGGTCATTTGTTGCGGATAGCTCGGCTCGCAAGCGGCGGGAATCAGCCTCGGTACAAACGACGTTTGTTGCTCGCGCGATAAATTGCAAGGGTCGTCCATGGGCGCGGGGCGCGTGGAGCGGCCATAGCCGGTCATGTCCATCGCGAAGACGTCAAAGCCCGCTTCCGCCAGATAGGCCATCCAACTGTAGTCGCGATAGGGAACGTCAAAGGCGACCTCCGCGGGCGTTCCGGCTCCGTGGACGAACAAGGCCACGCGATCCGCCGAGGGGGCATCGCGAAGCGTGCGCGCCTGCACTACTTCGCGAACGTACAGATGCGCCGGTTGGCCCGACATCATGGGCACGGCGGAGCGGACCAGAACGTAGTGATCGATTGAAAGCAGCCGCTGGCCGTCGTCGGCGGATAACGTGGACGCCGCGCAGAGCGCGAATAGTAGCAAGCGCATGAGGCCCCTTTCAGACCGCTCCCTCACGGTCGCGGCTCAGTTGGCGCCGCTCCATTACCGGCGCGGCACAGTTGGCGGCGCTAGTCCCGCGGCCCGCCGTACATATGTTTTACGTCGCGGTTGTTGTCCTGACAGACATATTCGTACAACTCCTGATTCGACTGCCAGCGGATCCACCATCCACCCGTCCATGGCGCGCTGTAGGCGCCCGGATCGTCGATCGTCGCTTCGTATTTCAGATCGTCGTAATCGGTGCGCGTGAACCGCTCCGTCAGATGCAGCTTTTCGGTGAGCGGAATCCCCTCGCGCGTCAGCCAGAACTTCTCGTTGAAGCCGACTGTGTCGACCACCAGCGCGTCGCCTTCCCAATGGCCCACCGAATGGCCCGCGAAAGACGGGTCCACATCCTTGGGATGAGGCCGGCCGTCCATGTAGATGACCCGCCAAGTATGCGGGCCTCCCACGCCAACGATGTAAATGCGCTGTTGATCCGGCAAGTCCAGAAACTCGAATCCATACGGCGTATGGAACATGCGCGGGCCGCCCGAAGCCTTGCACCTCACGTGCGGATCGTCCTTGGTGGTGCTGCTCTGGCGGTAATCATAGACCGCCTTGGCCCACGGCAGAAACGGAACCTCGCTGATCTTGGGGTTGGTGGGAAGGTACATCGTGGGGTTGTCGATGCCGCCAGAACGATTGGTCGCCAGCGTCGCGCCGGCATTGCCCTCCCACACGCCTTTTTCGCCCGCCAGCGGCCCCAGGTTCACGTGTCCATCCGGCCAATGCGGTGTCGGGCGTGACGGCGGCCTGTTCTTTCCTCGCCCGCCTCCTCGGCCTCCTCCACTGGGCGGCTGAGCCCACAACGTTACAGCAGCCACAATCGTCGCGCAGGCTAGCGCCAAATAAGTTCGCATTTTACGGTATATTTCCCTCGCTCGAAGCCGCACCGAGTCTTTTGCCCGTGCTCGCCATCGTCACCGAACGGGCGTTGGCTTGCCGACCGCCGTCCTTCGCCCGGGTTCCCTCGACCACCACCACGTCGCCCACTTTCATCGCGGTCTTGGTCCATCCGGCGCGCTGCAATCCAACCGGAGGACCCATCTCGAGCGCCCAGTTAGCGACGTTGCCGCTCTCGTCTTCCACGTCGAGATAGAAATAGACGTGCGGATTCATCCAATCGATTTTCGTGACGACGCCCTTCAAGATGATGGGTTTCTTGCTGTCGTATTCCGCTGAGAACGAATGGTGCGCCATTGCCGGCACAACCGTCAGCAGAACGTAGGCGGCGAACCCACCGAACGCAGCGGCATGTTTCATCGCACGTGCTCCTTGCCCAAACACTCGTTTCATTATAGTGGCGGATCGAGCTGTATGAAGGCAGCGAACGCTACGTGTGCCGCAAGGTCAGTCCCAGGAACATTTGGGCGAACGCCAGCGCAGTTACCGCGGCGGCAAAGATGGCTGCGCCGCGCCAGAAGCCTTCGCCTGCTCGCGTGAGCCGGGGCGTACCCGCGATATAGCCGATGATGAAGCCGCCGATGCCCCCGCCAATGTGCGCCGCGTTATCGATGGAGAAGATCGGCAGCAGTCCGATGATCAGGACGTAGACCGCCCACCGCAGATACATGTTGCGAATCGCCGTGCCCCGGGAGGAGCGGTCGCGGACGCCCAGCGCGATCATCGCGCCGATGAGGCCGAAAATGCCCGCTGAGGCGCCAATGGACAAAACACGCGGCGCCCACCACAGGCTTGCCAGATAGCCCGTGATCGTAGAGATGAAATAAATCACCAGATAACGGGAGGTGCCATAAGCCTCTTCCACCGCCACGCCCAGATCGAAGAGCACCCAGGAGTTCATCAGGATGTGCATGATGCCGCCGTGGAGAAAGCCGGCGGTGATCAAGCGCCACCATTGGCCGCGGATCAAGATATCGTAGCCGCTCTTGCCGCCAAAATCGAGCAGCGCCCCTTGGTCCGGATCGAGTCCCATCTGGCCCGTGATCCGAGAGCTATAGAGGAGCGTGGCGAGAAAGAATCCTGCGTTGATTAGCAGGATCATCATCGTCGTGAAGCGGGCATGGGGGATCAAGCCGCCCAAGACGTCGGCTGGATACCGGCGGTCGATGGCGCGGGGCCCTACCTTCACTTCGCAGTAAGGACAGACCTTATCGTCGGTGGTGATGAAAGCCCGGCAATTCGGGCACATGCGGCGGTTATCCACAGGGAGGTTCTTCGATTCCATGATCGCATGCGGGATGGGGAGATTTTTTCAGCCCACGCTCCTAACTTTCCCCGCGGTCAGACGCCTAATAGGAGACTGGAGGTGCGCCGGATGTGGGGCTGGGCTTCGTTGGATCGGCTAAGACAGGACATTGCATACGCTGCGCGGACCTTCGTGCGTGCACGGGTATTCACAACCGTTGTGGTCCTGACGTTGGCGCTCGGGATCGGCGCCGCCACCGCAATGTTCAGCGTTGTCAACGCAGTCCTTCTAAATCCGCTGCCGTTTCCAAATGCCGACCGGCTCGTAGTGATTTGGGAGAAGTTTGTCCGCGATCCGGACCGTCCTCCGGTTTTCGATTCCTATCGCGATTTCGAGAACTGGAAAAACGGCAGCCGGAGTTTCGAGCGAATGGCCGCGGCCACCTGGAAGGACGGCGGCCAGATTTTGACCGGCGCCGGACCCGCGCGCGAGGTGCTCGCGATGCCCGTGGGAATCGATTTCTTTTCGTTGCTCCGAGTCGCGCCGGAGCTCGGGCGCACGTTTCAGGCTGACGACCTGAATCAAGCTTGCACAGTTGTTCTGAAGCACCGTTTTTGGATGGACACGTTTGGCGGGCAGAAGGATGCCGCCGGCAGGCGCATCCAATTAAACGAGAATGCGTGCACCATAGTCGGCGTGATGCCGCCGCGATTTGCGTTCTATCCCGATGCGGCCGAGATGTGGACGCTGATCACTCCTACAAGCGCCATCGCGCGGGATCCACGCTCCGCCGTGGGAGTCTTCGCGTTGCTGAAGTCTGGAGTGTCCATCAAGCAAGCGCAAGAAGAGGTGGAATCGGTCTATCGAAACTCGCCCAGGAACGATCTTGGCGAGATTCAGGTGAAACCGGCCATCTATCCCCTCGCGGAACAATTCTCGTATCTGACGGGGCCTTCGCTGCGGCTTAGCGTGATGATCCTGTTTGGCGCCGTAAGCTTGGTTCTTCTCATTGGCTGTCTCAACGTCGCCAATCTTTTGCTCGGAAAATCCATAGCAAGACAAAAGGAAATGGCCCTTCGCGCCGCTCTAGGATCGGGCCGGACCCGGCTCACGAGGCAACTGCTCACCGAGGCTCTGCTGCTGTCGGGCGTAGGCGCAGCGCTTGGAAGCCTCTTCGCCGTAGTCGCAGTTCACTATTTCCGTACCCTGAACCCCATCGCGCTGCCCCCGGGCAATCTCGTCGCTGTGAATGTTCCGGTTCTTTGCTTCACGGCTTTGCTGGCGATCGTCACCGCACTTATGTTCGGACTCATTCCGGCGCTCAAGGCCTCGCGCGTGGATTTGATGGACGCACTGCGCGTGAGCGCGCAGGCAGCATCCGCCAGCCGGGCCGCGCGGACGCTTCGGAGGACGTTGGTCGTCGCCGAAGTGGCGCTTTCGCTCGCCTTGCTGGCCGGCGCAGGACTTCTGATTCAGAGCGTTGCGCGCTTAGCTTCCACGCCGCTCGGATTTCAAACCGATCGCGTGATCACGATGTCGATTACACTGCCGAAATGGAGTTACTCGACGAACAGTCAGCGGGTGCAATTCTACAGAGCGGTTTTGGAGGACGCTGCGCTTGTACCCGATGCAATTTCCGCTGCATTTACGAGCTCCGTGCCGCCGGACGGACGGTTCGGAGGCAATGCGTTGGCCGTGGCCGGAAGGCCGGAGCCAAGAATCACGCCCGCCGCGTTCGATACTGCACAAGTTTCGATCTCTCCGGGATATTTTCGAGTGATGGGCGTGCCGCTGAAGCTCGGGCGCGAATTCGAAGATTCCGATCGGCCGGAGAGTCCGACCGTTGCGATCGTGAATGAAGCCTTGACGCGAAAATACTTCCCGAACGAGAACCCCATCGGTCAGAGGATCAGAGTGCTCGGCGCGCCGGGCGCCGGCCGGCCCTGGCTTACGATTGTGGGCGTAAGCGCGAACGAAAAGGACCAGAACTTTTTCCGTCCCATGAGCTGGGAGGAGACTCCGACCGTCTTTCGTCCTCTGAATCAGGACCCGCCGCCTCGTGTTTCCCTGGCCCTTCGCACTCTCACCGGCTCGAGGGCGGCGGCCGCGAT
>DASQJB010000202.1:0-16500 GCA_035631295.1 Bryobacteraceae bacterium
GGTGGCAGACCGAGACCGGCTCCATTATGATCTCCCCCATGCCGGGTGCCGTGCCGCAGAAGCCGGGTTCGGGAACGCTGCCCATGCCGGGCGTGATCGCCGATATCGTGGACCTTCAGGGCAAGCCGGCCGGCCCGAATCAGGAAGGATTCCTCATCATCCGCCGCCCCTGGCCCAGCATCGCGCGTACGCTGTGGAAGGATCCGGAACGCTACAAGCAGGCCTACTGGGAGCGGGTTCCAGGCGTCTACCTAGCCGGCGACGCTGCCCGCCGCGATGAAGACGGCTACTTCTGGATCTTGGGTCGCGTCGACGACGTGATGAACGTCAGCGGCCACCGCCTGAGCACCATGGAAGTGGAGAGCGCGCTGGTGAAGCACCCCGCTGTAGCCGAGGCCGCCGTAGTCGGCAAGCCGCACGAAATTACCGGTCAAGCCGTCTGTTGTTTCGTCACTTTGAAGAAGGGCGACTGGAACCACGAGCAGCTTGGCAAGGATCTCAGGCAATGGGTCGCGCATGAAATCGGCGCTTTCGCCCGCCCCGAGGAGATCCGCTTTTCCGACGCCCTACCCAAAACCCGCAGCGGCAAAATCATGCGCCGCCTGCTGCGCGAAATCGTCACCAATCACTCCGTCTCCGGCGACGTGACAACCCTGGAAGATCTAAGCGTGGTCACGCGCCTGGCATCGCAGCAGGAAGAGGAATGAGCTCCAACCCCTCCACTCCGCCAGAAAGGCTCAAACCTGATAGCTGACAG
Source organism: Bryobacteraceae bacterium (assembly GCA_035631295.1). Taxonomy (GTDB): domain Bacteria; phylum Acidobacteriota; class Terriglobia; order Bryobacterales; family Bryobacteraceae; genus Palsa-187. Next base: position 758 of record DASQJB010000202.1, read on the forward strand.
CTGATAGCTTAGTGCAGCAAATCCAGCGTATTCGTTCCGTCATTCACGAAATACACGCCCGCCGCGTTCGCCCGGATCGCAAGACCGAATAGATCGCCCGCCCCGGGAGGCCCGTTCAGATCCACGAACTTCACGGTGACTTGCACTCCCTTGGGCGTGGTCTCCACCATATTCCCTTCACGGTGAGAATGTTTCCATTCGGCGATCGCCAGTCCCAGCGGACCGGTCAGCCCGCCTCCGCCGATGAGCGTGGTTACAGTTCCCCCGCTCGTCAGCGCTGCCGCATTCGAAATGGCGGCGATCCGGTTTCCCAGCGTGTCCGCCACATACAGCGTTCCATCTGCTCCCAGGCCCACGCCCGTAGGTCCGATCACCAACGCCATTGGGTCGGTCCGTTCCGGGAAACCCGAGCCGATTATCGTCCGCCCCGTCTCCTGAGGCGGTTTCCCTCCGGTGATGCTCAGATCGATCCGCAGCACCGTTCCCATCGTGACGGTCCCGCCGCCCGCCGCCACGGTTCCATTCAGCACGTTGGTGACGAACAGTGAGGCGGTCGTGCCTTTGTCCAGCGCAGTCATGTCCCAAGGCCCATTAATCTCGTCGCTTGAAATCGTCTCCACCACGGCGCCTTTGTTGTTCAACACCAAAAGACATCCCGCCTTCGCCGTGGCCGCCATGCCGTCGCTCGTCGGAAGACTGCCCACGATCACCCATCCCGATTGCAGGACAACCAACGCTGTCGTCAAGCCCACGCCGCCAGGGCAAGGTCCGGGCAGCTTGGTCGCGTCGATGTGCGCGAACAACTTGGTGCTGCCATCGCCGGGCGAAATCTCTACGATCGTCGTGCCAGTCCCCTGAAAATTCATCGAATTGTTGAAATTGCTCACGAGCACATGACCCTGGTGCAGGTCTCCCGATTCCTGCGGGACAACGGCCACGCCGTGCGGATTCACATCGCCGTTGGAGGGCACAGTGGAAGCGTGCCCCTTGATTTTGTTCCGCGGTCCAATGAAGGATGTGGCGTCGCCATGGCCCGCGCTGTACAGCGAAGTAGCCATGAGAGCGCACACCACAATCGAGCTTATCGGTTTCATTTGAAGTCCCCTGGGCTATCGATTGCGTTGCTCCGAAGTCTGTTCCACACCGCTTGTGAAATGTTTGTAAAATGCGCCCGCCTCGGCGGTGTATACTCTTTTCAAGACCCCAAAACATTCAGGGCGCGCTACGGGGAGATCCTCTTCCCGCCCCAGGAGAACAATTTTGATGAGTGATGCTCTCAGTGGAGCCGAGTTCAAGAAGCAATTACGTGCGGGAAAGCCCAAGCTGGGCCTGTTCCTGAATTCGCACAGTCCCACCGTGGCCGAGCAGCTTGCGCACAGCGGTTATGACTGGCTGCTGGTGGATACGCAACACGGGCCAATGGGCTACGAAACGCTGTCCGCGATGATTGCCGGCATTTCGCACGGCGGCGCCAAATCGCTGGTGCGGGTGGCCGGCTACCATGACCGCGCCGGCATTCAACAGTCGCTCGATATGGGCGCGGACGGCGTGCTGGTGCCCTATATCAACAATGCGGAGGAGGCGCGGCAGGCGGTAAGCTGCGCGCGTTATCCCACGGCCGGCACTCGCTCGGTCTATTTTCCGCAGCGCAGCATGAATCGGCAGGGGCTGTTAGGCTACGCCGGCGCCGCCAACGAGAACGTCATCGTGGCGCTTCAGGTGGAGACCGCCGATTGCATCAAAAACATCGACGAAATCGCCGCTGTGCCGGGCGTCGATATTCTCTTCCTCGGGCAAAACGATTTGTGCATGTCCATGGGCCTTTATGAAAAATACGAGTTCCCCCACATGTACACATCTCCCGAGCTGAATGATGCCACCGGCAAGCTGCGCGCCGCCGCCGCCAAAAACGGCGTCATTCTGGGATTGTTCCTGTTCGGCACGTCGCGCGTCGCCGAATTCCTGGAGAAGGGCTTCCCGTTCGTCAGCCTAGGCAATGATCTGCACCACATCCTGACCCAAGCCTCCGCTTATGTAAAGGATGTCGAAGCCATTTCTCAAGGCAACGGAAACGCTTGGAGCCGCCGTCCCTCCGCGCTCATCTAAGTTGTCAGCCGTCAGCTATCAGCCGTCAGCTCGAAAGCTGATAGCTGATAGCTGACAACTGATAGCTCCAAACAACTATGCACCTCTCTCAACACATGTCCCGCCTCGGCGTCGAGTCCGCCTTCGAGGTCCTGGTCAAAGCCCGCGCTCTCGAGAAGCAGGGCAAAAACGTCATCCATCTCGAAATTGGCGAGCCGGATTTTCCCACGCCCGCCCACATCGTGGAGGCCGGCAAACGCGCGCTCGACGAGGGCTGGACCAAATATGGCCCTGCCCAGGGCCTGCCGGAGTTGCGCGAAGCCATCGCCGCCGAAGTATCGCGGACGCGCGGCATCCATGTCGGCCCCGAGCATGTCTGCGTCGTGCCGGGCGGCAAGCCCATCATGTTCTTCAGCCTGATCGCGCTGTTGGAAAAAGGCGGTGAGGTGATCTTTGCCGATCCCGGCTTTCCCATTTATGAATCGATGATCCGGTTTTTGGGCGCCACGCCTGTCCCCATACCGTTGATTGAGAATCGCGGCTTCGCCTTCGATCTGGACGTACTGCGAAGCCGCCTGTCGGATCGAACCAAGATGGTGATCCTGGTGTCGCCGGCGAATCCCACGGGCGGTGTGATGTCGAGCGCCGATCTCCGCGAGATAGGCGCCATGCTGCGCGACCGCGACGTGATGGTGCTCAGCGACGAGATCTATTCCCACATCTGGTATGACGAGCCCCCCGCTTCCATTTCCAGCGTCGACGGTATGGCGGAAAAAACCATCATCCTGGACGGATTCTCGAAGACCTATTCCATGACCGGATGGAGGCTCGGCTATGGCGTGATGCCGGTGTGGCTGGCCGAGGCAGTGGTGAAGCTGATGGTGAATTCGAACTCTTGCACCGCGAGCTTCACCCAGCGCGCCGGCCTCGCGGCGCTCCAGGGTCCTCAGGATTGCGTGACGGCCATGGTCGCCGAGTTCCGCCGCCGCCGCGACGCAATCTGCAAGGGCCTGAATGAAATTCCAGGCTTCCGCTGCAGCTTGCCCGCCGGAGCGTTTTACGCGTTTCCCAACGTAGCCGAAACCGGGATGTCTTCCAAAGAGCTTGCCGATTATTTACTCTACGAAGCCGGCGTCGCTTGCCTCGACGGAGCCTGCTTTGGCGAGCACGGTTCGGGCTTCCTCCGCTTCAGCTACGCCAATTCCCTCGGAAACATTCAGGAGGCCGTCAACCGCATCCGCCACGCCTCGGCGCGTTGGGTGGGTGAGCCAGCCATCTCCCGAGCGTGACCCGCGCCCCGACCTTGCCGGACTTGCCTCCTTGGCGGTTTCCCCTCACCCTGAAATCGATGCCCGTTCCGCTCACACCCGAGCAGAAGCCCTTCGCCCGCCGCGCCATCGAAGCGGGCAGGCTGCGCAGCGAAGACGAAGCCGTCCAAGAAGCTCTTGCCCTCTGGGAGGAGCGTGAGCGCCGGCGCGCCGAATTCCTGGCCACGATCGACGACGCCAAGGCCTCTCTCGCGCGCGGGGAAGGCCGGGTTATTACCGAACAGTCCATGGCGTGAGCTTGCCCAAGAGGTGAAACAGCGGGGGCGCGCGCGGCTCATCGCCGAACTGACCGCGTCGCGCTAATGGCTCATCGCTTGTCGGCGCGCGCCGAGACCGATCTTGACGAGATTTGGTACTACGTCGCTCAGGCCAGCGGCAGTATCGAAGTTGCCGGCCGGTTGGTTGACTCCATCACCGACCGTTTTTCGTTTTGGGCAGGTTCCCCTATTTGGGGCGGACCCGCGACCACGATATTGGTCCGGATGCCCGCAACTTTGCTGTCGGCGAATACGTAATCCTGTACTGCGTGGACGACGGCGATGTTCTGATCCTCCGTGTTGTGCATGGCAAACGGGTTCTGGAGGCGCTCTTTGGCCGATAGATCTTTACGCTGCCGAACACGTCCCCGATCTTCAACGGCTTCCCCTCTGAAACCTACCCCGCACATCCGCCTCAGCGTGTATCCTTCAGCCGTGTACACGGCCTCACTGCTGTTCCTTCCCCCGGGCCGCGAAAGCCGTTTTTTTTCAAACGAACCGAAATCCTCAAAACCCATACCTTTCCCCCTACGAACCAAAATTTCCAAACGGACCTACCACAGAACAACTCCCTGGTATTCAATATGTTGGATAAAGCCAACCGAACGCTTGACACGCCCATCGTGCAACTCGCCCTGGGCTGTGTTCAAATAGTATTGACCCCCACCCTGGAGGAATTGATAGAACTGACTCCCGCATTGCTCGCCCTGGAAGACGGCTGCGTCTTCGAGGGCCTAAGTATTGGTGCGCCCGCCGAGCGCGCCGGCGAAGTCGTTTTCAATACCGCCATCACCGGCTATCAGGAAGTCTTCACCGATCCTTCCTACGCCGGCCAGATCGTCGTTCTCACCAATCCCCAAATCGGCAACTATGGCGCGAACAACTCCGATAAAGAGTCCGCCAAGCCGTTCATCGAGGGTCTCGCTGTCCGCGAATTCTCTCCGCTCTCCAGCAACTGGCGCGCCGAGGAAACCGCTCAAGAGTTTCTCGCCAACTCGGATGTGCCGGTGATCACCGGCATCGATACGCGCGCGCTTGTGCGGCATCTCCGCTCGCGCGGCGTGATGCGTGGCGTCCTCTCCGCGCAATCGACCAAACGCGACGAGCTCGTGGATAAAGCCCGCAAATCTCCCTCCATGGCCGGGCTTGATCTCGCCACGCTGGTTTCCACGAAAGAGCGCTACGAATGGAGCGAGCCAGTCGAGCCGTGCTCGCCCTCGCAACACGTGGGTGCTCCCACTGAGCCGCGCTTTCACGTCGTGGCCTACGACTTCGGGATGAAGCGAAACATTCTTCGCCGGCTGGTTCAATCGGGCTGCCGCCTCACAGTGGTCCCCGCAACGACGCCCGCGGAAGATGTCCTCGCCTTGAAGCCCAGCGGCATCTTTCTCTCCAACGGCCCGGGCGATCCGGAACCGCTCGCCTACCAGGCCGAACAAGTGCGCAAGCTCATCGGCCACGTCCCGATTTTCGGCATCTGCCTTGGCCATCAGATTCTCGGTCTCGCATTCGGCGGCAGGACATACAAGCTTAAGTTCGGCCATCGCGGCGCCAATCATCCGGTCCTGAACAAGGTCACTAACAAAGTCGAGATCACTTCGCACAACCACGGCTTCGCCGTCGACCCCGATTCGCTCAACTTGAACGAACTCGAAATCACCCACACCAATTTGAACGACCAAACTCTGGAAGGCTTCCGCAGCCGCAATCACCCGGTCTTCTGCGTGCAATACCACCCGGAAGCCGCCCCCGGCCCGCACGATTCGCATTATCTCTTCGACGATTTCATCAGGCTGATGAGCCAGTAAATGCCGCGCCGCAACGATATCCACCGAATCCTGATCGTCGGCTCCGGTCCCATTGTGATTGGCCAGGCGTGCGAGTTCGATTACTCCGGAGCCCAGGCCTGCAAGGCCCTCCGCCAGGACGGATACGAAGTCGTTCTGATCAACTCGAATCCCGCGACGATCATGACCGACCCGGAGCTCGCCGACCGCACCTACGTCGAGCCGCTCAGTGTCGACTACGCCGCCGAAGTGATCCGCCGCGAGCGGCCCGACGCGCTGCTTTCCACGGTCGGCGGGCAGACTGGCCTCAATCTCTCCGTCGCGCTCGCCGAAGCCGGTGTCCTCGAACAATACGGCGTGGAGTTGATCGGCGCCAAGCTCGACGCCATCAAGAAAGCCGAAGACCGGCTGCTCTTTAAAGACGCGATGCGCAAAATTGGCCTCGATCTGCCGCAATCGCAGCTCGTCAATAGCGTGGAAAAGGGCCTCGAATTCGCCAATAAAATCGGCTTCCCCGTGATCCTCCGCCCCAGCTTCACCCTGGGCGGCACAGGCGGAGGCATCGCCTACAATCGCGAAGATCTGGCGGAAATCCTCGAGAGCGGGCTCGATCTTTCTCCCGTCCACGAGGTGTTGATCGAAGAGAGCGTCCTCGGCTGGAAGGAATTCGAGCTGGAAGTGATGCGCGATCTGGCCGACAACGCCATCATCGTGTGCTCGATCGAGAACTTTGATCCGATGGGCGTGCACACCGGCGATTCGATCACCGTTGCTCCGGCCCAGACTCTCACCGACCGCGAATACCAGATGATGCGCGACGCCGCCCTGGCTTGCCTGCGCGAAATCGGCGTGGACACCGGCGGCTCCAACGTGCAGTTCGCCATCAATCCCGAAAACGGCCGCATGGTGATCGTGGAAATGAATCCGCGCGTCTCGCGCAGCTCCGCGCTCGCTTCTAAAGCCACCGGTTTCCCCATTGCCAAAATCGCGGCGAAGCTGGCCGTGGGCTATCGGCTGGACGAAATCAAGAACGACATCACGCTCAAGACTCCCGCTTGCTTCGAGCCGACTATCGACTACGTTGTAGTCAAGATCCCGCGCTGGCAGTTCGAAAAATTCCCCGGCGCCGAACCGGTGCTCGGAACCCAGATGAAGAGCGTAGGCGAAGTGATGGCCATCGGCCGGACGTTCAAACAGGCTCTCGGCAAAGGCATGCGCAGCCTCGAAACCGGCAAGTCTGAGGGAGCTGTGAAATACGAGGAGGATCTGATCGAGTCGCGCTTGATCACTCCCAATCCCGACCGGCTGGGCTATATTCGCTTCGCCTTCCAGCGCGGCTATACCGAAGACCAGATCCATTCGCTCACTGCCATCGACCCCTGGTTCCTGCGCCAGGTGCGCGAAATGGTGGACCTGGAGAAGGAGATCGTGGCACAGGCTTCAGCCTGTGTTTTGGACCAGGCTGTGGCGCAGGCTTCAGCCTGTGGTTTGGATCGCGACCTCCTCGTCCGCGCCAAGCGCGACGGCATCTCTGACGCCGCCCTGGCTCGCGCCTGGGGCGTAAGCGCGCTCGAAGTGCGCGCGCGACGCAAGGAACTCGGCGTCTCGGCCGTCTTCAATCGTGTCGACACCTGCGCTGCCGAGTTCGAAAGTTTCACGCCGTATCTTTACTCCAGCTATGAATCGGAGTGCGAAGCCGCCCCGTCCGATCGAAAAAAGGTCATGATCCTGGGCAGCGGGCCCAACCGCATCGGGCAGGGAATCGAGTTCGACTATTGCTGCTGTCACGCTTCCTTCGCGTTGCAGGGATTCGATGTCGAATCGATCATGGTGAACTGCAACCCGGAGACGGTCTCCACCGACTACGACACCAGCGACCGCCTCTATTTCGAGCCTCTGACGCTCGAGGAAGTGCTGAACATTTACGATACAGAGAAGCCGGACGGCGTGATTGTCCAGTTCGGCGGACAGACGCCTCTGACGCTGGCCCTTCCGTTGAAACAAGCCGGCGTTCCGATCATTGGAACCGATCCGGAAAATATCGACCTCGCCGAGGATCGCAAGCGATTTGGCGCGCTCCTCGACGACCTCGAAATTCCCGCTCCGCCCAACGGAAGCGCCACCAACGTCGATGAAGCCTGCCGCGTCGCGCGATCTATCGGCTACCCAGTTCTCGTGCGGCCCAGCTACGTGTTGGGCGGGCGCGCCATGGCGATCGTCTACGACGACGACAGTGTGCGTCGATACATGCAGGAGGCCGTGGTTTTTTCGCAGGACCGCCCGGTTCTGATAGACCGGTTTCTGGAAGACGCGACGGAAGTGGACGTCGACGCGCTGGCCGATTCTACAGACGCGGTGCTGATCGCCGGCATCATGGAGCACATCGAAGAAGCCGGCGTTCACTCCGGCGATTCAAGCTGCGTGCTCCCGGCCACGTCCCTCTCTGGCGACACCATCGCCACGATCTGTTCTTACACCGAGCGCTTGGCGCGCGCGCTCAAGGTCATCGGACTGATGAACGTCCAATACGCCGTGAAAGACGGCACAGTTTACGTGTTGGAAGTGAATCCTCGCGCTTCCCGCACCGTCCCCTACGTCAGCAAAGCCACGGGAGTGCCGCTGCCAAAAATCGCGGTGGGCGTGATGTTGGGAAAGAAGATCTCGGAATTTACAGACGCCGAAGGCGTCCTCAAAGTCCCGCGATATTTCGTCAAATCTCCCGTCTTCCCGTTCAATAAATTCCCGGGCGTCGATCCGGCTTTAGGACCGGAAATGCGCTCCACCGGTGAGGTGATGGGAGTAGGCGACAACTTCGGCGAGGCATTCGCCAAAGCCCAGTTGAGCGCGGGCGTCCCTCTGCCGGATAAAGGCCGCGTGTTCATCAGCGTCAACGACCGCGATAAGGCGGCCGCCAGCGCGCTCGCCCAGCGATTCGCCGAGCTGGGCTTCGATCTGGCCGCCACGCGCGGCACCGCCGACGTGATCCGCAAAACGGGGGTTCCGGTGAAAGTCGTGTTCAAGGTCAATGAAGGCAGGCCCAACGCTGTGGACCTGCTAAAAGCCGGATCGCTCGACCTCATCGTCTACACCGGCGCCGCCGGCGCGCATGCCTTCGCCGACGAGAAAGCCATACGCCGCAACGCGGTGACGCATCGCATCCCGTGTATCACGACCATCAGCGGCGCCCGAGCGGCCGTGGAAGCGATCGCTTCCCGCCGCCGCGACCCGATCCGTGTCTGGAGCCTGCAGGAAATTCACGCTCAAGCCCAGCCCACGTCCGTGCGTTAGGCAGATCGAGCGGCTGCGGCACGACGCCATCCGTGTGAATCCGTGTCCATCCGTGCGCCTTGGGTGAGATCTCCTTTTCTCCCACCGTTTCATCTATTTGCCCGTCAGCCGGAGTGAACCCTTCGAGGGATTCTGCTATAAGTTGGTCGCCGGAGTGATCGCGATTTAAACCTGCAACGCGCTGGATTCGACGTTGCGCTCGAACCATTGCCGCCGAACGCGCCGAAATCGGACGGGAAGCGTGAATTCGCCGTGGTTTCTCAAGCCGGCGAACCGCCATGCGGCGGTGTCGCAGAAGCTTTCGCACGCGTAACGCCGCCATCGAGCGGTGCGTAAGCGGCGATCGCGTCCGGTCAGTTTGGTTTTGCGCGCTTCGGCGCTCCAGCCAAGTTCGCCCGCCGCATCCCCCTCGAGTTCGCTCCCCAGCAGGCGCTCCCAATCGCGCCGCAGGGGATTCGAAAGTCTTACCCAGACGAAATGAAACAGCTCGTGAACCAAGATTCGCTCGAAATTGCCCCGCTCGCCGAGCACCTCCTCATCCAGCAGGATGATCCGCCGCGGGATCGAAGCCGCGGCGAGGAATGGTCCCAGAGACGGCCGCATCTCGACCCGGATGGGCCGGCCGACGATCGCCGGAAGCATGGGCCGCTACTGCTTGGGTGGTGCTGGCGCTGCAGCGCCTGGTTGTAAATAGAGCTGTGGTTGCGAGAAGAACTGCGGGCTTTGGATCGCGGGTGTGAAGCGCTTGTTCAGGTCGTTGATCCATTCGTTGAGATGGCTCTGCTGCAGCTCTTTCAGGATCGGCTCGCGGACATCGTCCAAAGGCTGGACGGTTTTCTCATCCATACGAACGACGTAAAAGCCGGTGGGCTGGTGGATGGGGTCGCTGATGTCGCCGTTATTGAGTGCGAAGATCGCCTTCTTTAAATCTTCGGGATACGGGCTGGTAGCCTTGATAGCGGGAAACTCGCCGCCCGAGCCTTTGGAGCTGGAATCGTCGGAGTATTGTTCGACGAGTTTACCGAAATCGGCTCCGCCGCGGAGTTGCTTCACCAGATCGCCCGCGAGCTTCTTGGCTTCGTCCTCGGAGCGCTGATTGGCGGGATGAGCGCCCTCGAGAGCGCCCTTGGCGGCCGCCTGAATATCTTTCAGATCGACCGTTGGGATCGCGGGCTTGAAGCCGATGAAGATGGCTTTGATTCTCGCTTGCTGCCAGCGCGACTGGTTCTTCTGGTAAAAGTCCTTCATCTGCTGCTCGCCAATCTGATAGCTGTTGAGCTCGTGATTGACCAGATCGTTGGCGACGAGCCAGTTGCGCGCGGCTTCGATTTGCTCCTTCAGAGGGCTCTGCTCGCCGAGCTTCAACTTGTCCCCTTCGGAGGTCAAGTACTGGAACAGAAACATCTGCCGTATAAAACCGGGAGGATCCTTTTGCAGGTATTGGAGGATCTGAGGCGGCGCGGTCTCCGTCATTTTGCGCACCTGATCCAGCGTCACCGAGACTCCCGCGACGGTTGCCACGACCGTGTTGCCAGGAAGCGTTGACTGGGGCGCGGCTCCGCCAACTTGGGGAATCTGCGCCGTTAGGGCAGCAGCAAAGATAGCGACTAAAACAAGTGCCTTCATCTCCTGATTTGGTCCTTCCGGTGGATTTTACTTACCAACCTAACATGACGCGCGAGGCTGCTTTTCGTGGCGTTCACATGGCCATCATACTTCCAGCCCCACGGCGCGCATCAACTCCAAGGCGTTGCCCCGGGCCACCACGCCCGGACGAAGCCGGAAATCGAAGCGGATCTCTCCGTTTTCCAGATGATCTTCGAAATGAACGTTGATGGCGCGGCCATCGAGGCTGGAGGCGATCTCGGCGAGCGCCAAGTCGTGTGTGGTTGCCAGACCAATGGCGCCGCGCTCCACTAAGCCACGGAGCACTGCTTCGGCCCCGATGCGACGGTCGTGCGAATTGGTTCCGCTGAGCAGCTCGTCGAGCAGAAACAGCGTGGAATGGCCGGCGCGCGCCAGATCCATGACGCCCCGCAGGCGGCTGATCTCGGCGTAAAAGCGCGAGCGGTGGTCGATTACGGAATCGTTAGCGCGCATGCTCGCGCCGATTTGCAGCGGAGATACACGGAGGCTGCTTGCCGTGACTGGAGCGCCCGCCCACGCTAGCGCCGTATTAAGTCCCACGGCGCGCAGCAACGTGCTCTTGCCCGACATATTAGACCCGCTTACGATCCACAAGCGCGCGCCGAAAACGCTCAAAGTCACGTCATTGGCGATGGCTTCCTCGGGCGAAATCAAAGGATGAACCAAGCCGGACGCTTCGAAATAAGGATCGAGCGTTTCGAGGAGCTCGGGGTAAACGCTTGACGGGCGCTCATAAGCGAAGGCGGCGAGAGAACAGAGGGCCTCCAGTTCACCCACGGCTGCGGTCCATTGCCCCACCTGAGGACCGCAACGAGCTCTCCATGCCTCGACGGCCATCGCGAATTGGGATGTCCACAACAGCGGCGCGGCGATGGGCGCGAAGAACATGTTGCGCGCCGAATTCAGATGATGAACTAGTCTTCCTAGGCGGCGAATTTCGCGCGACGCCGGCAACCCTTCCGCCTGAATGGAGGCGCGCAGATCCGTCAGAGCAGGCGAGGCGAAGGATTCGCGCTCCAGGCGAGCGAGCAGGCCGGAGAGCAGTTCCAGCTCCAGTGCGGGAGTGGTTGCTGAGGCGGCGACTTCCTGGACTCCCAGGCGAACGAAAAAGCCGAACGCCGCCTCGGCCAAGACGACCATCAGAAACCATCGAAGGGGTAAAACCTGAGCCAGAAATAATGCGAACGTCACCACAGCGGCGGCAGCGATCAACAACGCCGCAACTCGCGAGCCGGGAAAGAAACGGATGCGCGGGCGCTCGCCCCACTCTTTTAGGGCGCGGTCGTCCAGGACCGCGCGGAGTTCTTCCCCCATCAGCGCCAGGTCTTCGCGCAAGTCGAGGCGATCTCGCAGTTCCGCGACCGCGCCTTGGCGCGCGAGGGCGTTATCGCGCGGGCTGGGGGCAAGGATCCAATCGGCCAGGATACGCTCGCCCGCCGCTGTTCGCGCGGTTGAAATCAGTTCGAACAGCGAGCCGCGGCCGAACAGGTCCAGATCGTCGGAGTAGAGATGCTTCGGATCGCGGAAGCGTTCGCCCGAATTTCCGGTTCCAACCCAGCGATTCTCAAGACGCGCAAGAGCGCGGTCATAGTAGGCAATCGCACGCGAAGATCTCTTAAGCGACCCGTCCACGCGGCCATGCACAATCGCCATGGGGACGAATACAAGCACGGGAGCCAACAACCACCATGCTGAAATCCAGCCGCCGCCGAGAGAGGCCGCCGCGATGGAGGCCGCCGCTAGCCCCATGATCAGCCGGGCGTTTCCGAGTTGCCGGAACTGGCGGTTCAAACGTTCGTGATCGTCCCGAAACCGCTTCAGACGCGCTTGGTATTCGCCTTTAGCTGAAGACAACCTCGATTCTAACGAACCGTACTAACTGAAGGCGGCGGTGGCGGCGGCTCGGATCCCGACGAAGAGGGCCCAGGGAAATACCACGGCAGTCAGCGCCTTGCCGAAGCTGATCTTGGGAGCGGCGGTGGAGACGCCGGTAGCAATCAGCGCGATGATCCAGAACGAGAACAGATCGAACGAGGCCGCCAGCGCCTTCAGCCATTGCGCGGCATCGGACGCCACGAACGCTCCCGCGTTGAACATGAGCGGATTGCGTAGATCGAAATCGTCGGGCGGCTTTAGATACATCACGAGCATCGACAGCGCCGAAACCAGCAGGTTCGGCAAAAAGGCGTAGCTCACGATCCCCATCATGCTCGCGAAGCGAATCTCGGCGCCCATGAGAGTATTGGTCATGAACAGGAGAACGGCTGCGATAATGACGATGGCAATCACGGCAATGACAACTTGGCCGTAACCGGCCGATTTGGCGATGGCGGTTCCTACCGCAATGGCCTGCTCGCGCTGTTGCGCGCTCATGCTGTCGGAACGGGCGCTTTGCTCGATTTGCTGCCGGACGATGCGCTCCCATCCCACGCGTTGCGAGTACGCGGTAATAAAGACCGCGGAAACGATTCCAAGCAACAACACAGGAATCAACCAGCGCGGACGACGCGCAATGTCGGCGAAAGCCTTCCTTGGCGAGAGAAAGACTCCGCTCAACCGCGCCATTTCGCTCAAGGTTTCAGGAGCGGAGGGCTGGCTCTCGATCGAGAGCGGAGGAGGAGTGGGCTCAGGCGGCTGGGGCTGAGGAGTCATACGGTTTCGGTTATCCTATCACGGTGACGAAGCTAGCCTGGCAAAAGTTCGCTCTTTTAGCAGGCGTTTTGGCGATCGTTCTCCTGCTTCCGTTGCTGGGCCGGCCTATAGTGTTAATTCTTACGCTGGCCATTCTTGGCAGATGCGCGTATGAGCTTTACGGCTCGCTTCGCCTGCCTTCGCCGGCGTTTCGCACGGCGGTCTGCCTGGCGTACGTCGCGCTGGGGATCGCGTTTTTGTGCTTCGCGATTGTGCTGCAGCTAACGTCGATTTCTTACGTCTGCATGATTGTGTTGGCGTTCAGCCTCCGCCGCTACGGCTTCCCTCAAGTTGGCCAGGCGGGAGGCGCTGCGGCGGCTATGGCCGTGGCGATCCTCATGCGCGACGGAACCGGTTTTGCGGGCGCGATCAAGAGCGGGATTCCGATTACCGCCGCTGCCCTCATCGGCGATCTGGCCGCTTCCTGGGTGCGGCGGAAGAGCGGCATAAAGGGTTTCGGACGTTCCGGGCGTTCAGGCGTTCTCGAGTATTTCGAGAGCTTTCTGTTTGCAGCGCCGGTTGCTTTGGCGGTTCTGAGCCGGTGAGCGCGTACAATACGGGGATGCCGAAGAACGCCGATCGCATCCTCACAACCCACTGCGGCAGTCTGCCGCGTCCAAAAGAATTGCTGGACTTAATGAAGGCCAAGCTCCAAGGCCAGGCTCACGACGCGAATGCGTATGCGGCCGAGGTGCGGAGCGCGGTGGCGCATTGCGTGCGCCAACAGATCGAGTGCGGAATCGATATTCCCACCGACGGCGAGCAGGGAAAGGCGGGCTTCTACGCCTACGTGACCGAGCGCCTGGGCGGCTTCGAAGCTCGGCCGGGACGGCGGCAGGGCGTCTTCGCCGCGGAAGTGGAGGCCTTTCCGGAATACTACGAAGAATACTTCCGCCACGCCATGCTGGGCGCCACGCTCGTGCCGTTGTCCTCGTTTGTATGCACGGGTCCTGTGACCTATCGCGGGCAAGAAGCGGCGCGGCGGGACATCGACAATCTTAAAGCCGCACTGAACGGTTTGAAGGCGGCGGACGTTTTCATGCCGGCCGTAGCTCCGAGCGGCGTGGGCAGGAATGAATACTATCGAACCGAGGAGGAATACCTGTACGCCGTGGCGGAGGCGATGCGCAACGAGTACATGGCGATTGTGGAAGCAGGCTTCCAGCTTCAGATCGACGACCCGTTTCTCACCGAACTTTACAGCTATTCGAAAGTCCCCTCGGCCGAGCTTCGCAAGACCGGGGAAATGTATGTGGAAGCGGTGAATCACGCATTGCGCGGCATTCCCACGGAGAGAGTGCGCTATCACACCTGCTATGGAATCAACGAAGGCCCGCGCATTCACGACGCGCCGCTGAAGGATCTGATCGATCTGATGCTTAAAGTGAACGCCGGAGCCTATTCGTTCGAAGCGGCGAATCCGCGGCACGAGCACGAATATCACGTTTGGGAGACGGTAAAGCTGCCGGAGGGCAAGAAGATCATCCCGGGCGTAGTCACGCATGCGAGCAACATCGTGGAACATCCCGAGCTAATCGCGGAGCGCATCATCCGCTACGCGCGCCTGGTGGGCCGGGAGAACGTGATCGCTGGAACCGACTGCGGCTTCTCCTCGCAAGCTACCTACAGTCCGGAAGTGCATCCCACCGTGATTTGGGCCAAGCTCGACGCTATGGCGGAAGGCGCGAGGCTGGCGACGCAATGGCTTTGGAGGAACTTAAGCCAGTTCGAACAACCTAACAACTAGTTTAGCGTTTCGAAGAAGAGCCCCATAATTTCGCTAGTTAAGTTGAGGACCCTTGGCTGCTAGTTTGAAGGTATGAGGACACAGAAATATATCCACTCGTTGCATTCGAGCTCAGCTATCGGCCTCCTAACCCCATGGACGGTGGAGGAGATCGATGACGAAGTCATCACATGCGTCCTGGCGGAAAAGAAGAAGAAGAGACATCGCTACCCGGACTGGCTCGCGGACCGCGAATCCCACACGTTACCTCGCGCTGAACGTGCAACGGCGACGCAACGGGAACGGCGCCGCTGGGGAGTAGTGCTAGCAGGAGGAGACGGCACGCGGCTGCGCGAACTGACGCGATGGGTATACGGAGACGATCGACCTAAGCAGTTCTGCTCGCTCCTCGGTGGCCGCACGCTGCTTGAAGAGACCATCCTGCGGGCGGAACGAAGCATCCTGCCCGAGCAGATTCTATATTGCGTCACCCGCAATCACCAGAATCACTATCGCCGCTACCTGACGGGCCGGCCCTCTCAACGAATCGTGCAACCGCTCAACAAGGGGACGGCGCCCGCGATTGTCTGCGCTTTGGAGCGCATCGCTCAGGCGGATCCCGCTGCGATCGTGTCTATTTTGCCAAGCGATCATTACTACTCTTCCGAGAGTGCGTTTACGGCGGCGCTGGAATCGGCGATGGATATCGCGGAGCAACAGGCTGAGTCGGTTGTCGTGCTGGGCGCCCAGCCCAACCGCGCGGAAGTCGAGTATGGCTGGATCGAGATTGGGCAGTCCCTGCGCGGCTATTCCGGCTTGTTTCACGTGGAGGGGTTTCAGGAGAAGCCGCCGCTGGATCGAGCTCAGGCTCTGCTCGGAAGTGGGTCTCTGTGGAACACTTTCGTGATGGTGGGGCGTCTAAGCGCCTTCCTGG